>SKKC01000241.1 GCA_007121695.1 Spirochaetales bacterium
CCGGTCGCAACGAGAACAAGAATGATACACCCGATAGTTATAGTTCTCAGTTTCATGTTCACACCCTACTCGTTGTTCCCGCCGGACCACAGATCGTCGACAAACCCGGGATTCGCCAGGTCGGAACCGTCGAACGGAGCCTCGTAGAGGTCGGTCATGACGCGAATCTCGTCGAAGTATACGAAGAAGTTGTTCACCACCGTGTTCGGACGTGTCCAGACGACTATGCGGGTCAGCTCAAGCGGCTGGAATCGCGGAAGCGTTACCTGACTCTGCGGAATGCGGGACGGGATTTCCGTGCGAAGGTTTCGCCACCCTGCAAAATCGAGGTCTCCCATTCGGAGCACGTGCACCACTCCGCGAAAGTCGCGGACGTGAACGTCTACGTACATGTCATAGTTCGAGCCCCATACCCAGACGTCTATATGCGACGCTCGACCAGGGATCGGTATTGCCGATTCAACCTCTTCACCGTCGTCGTTTGTCTCGACAGGGGAAATCTCGAGATAGTTAAAACCTCTGCGGTTAAACGCAGCGTTTATACTAAGCGAGCTCCGGTCGCGTTCGGGACCGACCAGATACAGCGCATCCGGACCGACGGGGAAATACCCGTACCTCGGAAATCCGAGCTGAGACGCAATAAAATGGCTACCTCGCACCGACCACTGTATATCTTCGTCCTCGGTAAAATTCGCCAGAACGAGTGTCTGAATATTCGTTGGGCTACTGGTAGTTTGACTGAACAACGGCGCTGCGAGAAAAACGAACGTGAGGCTCGCAACAACCCTGAGAAGGCAGCCGTTTCTCATCCTTGTCTCCTCCTTGGGTAGTACACAGTCCTTCCGTGGTACTGCGTACTGAAGTATATGTTTGGCCTGTACGGTTGTCAAACGTCCGGGCCGTGAAAACAGCGGCAGGTCACCGACTTTCGGTCGAATAATGAAACCGGGCTGGAAACAGAACCCCATCCTGAGGACGCAGCAGCCACTCGGATACCGCGTCTGCAACAGGGCGTACGAACCAGCCAGCCAGATCTGTTCGGGGATGATGGACATGATCACTCGCCACAATGACGGGAACGGGTCTCGATTCAACGATTTCGAGCGCGACCGGGAGCCGTGTGCCGAGCACGAGCACCATGACACAGTTGTCGTCACGCGCATCGCGAACGGCTCGACGGACCGCCTCGTTGCCCGGGTCGGAAAACCATCTCTGTTCCCGCAGTTCGACGGTCGTACCCGCGGACGCCCGTGTGAACTCGTTCACGAACTCGGACCGAATGCGGCGTGCAACGGCATCCGTCTCCATGACGAAAAAACAGACCGCATGAAGGTCGCCCCGCCCCGCTGCACGCGTGACCGCGTGGGCGGCAGCATCCGCCGCTGCAGGCCCGGGGTCGAACAGAAGCAGGCCGTCGCGTGGCTCTACCGCGTATCCCCCGATCGTTACCACAGGTCGGGAATCTCGCATGGACGAATCGTCCGGGAACAGCCCCGATGCGATCATGCTCATGACCACTGGTGCGGCTTCAGGCACGGACAGTGCAGATTCGGAAGAGAACGGGTCGGTTTCGATACGATGTACCCGACCGCCTGCCGCCTCGGCAAGGCGCTCATGAAGGTCGGGGTACAGCACGTCGGTAATCGGGTCGGTCACCAGCACCAGTGCCGGATCGCACCCGGTCAGTAATAGCAGCAGCAGCAGCAGCGGTGCCAACAGAATCCCCGGCGCGTGTCTATCGATACGAGCTGAAGTGGTAGCCCTGCAGCACATACACTACTCCCACGGTCGTAACAAGAACCGTCAGGGTGACAATCAGAGACCACGTAAGAAAGCCGAGAAAATACAGCATGGGTGCAAACGGCAGCAGAAAAAGCCAGAGAACTGCTGCACCGATACACAGCACACGAATCATGCCGAAGGTTGCCCGCGCGGCAGTCAGGAGCGCCGGGAGCATGAGCATAAGCGAGACGCGCAGTACCGGCTCCAGAAACACCGTGTACCGGCCGGGATACTGGCTTCCGAATATGGTATCCGCCAGGGCCCACGCGGTAATGAACCCGGATGCAAAGGCCATGATACCGACGAAAACTTCGGTCGGCTGTTCGCTGAATACCGGTCGTATACACAGCGCTCCCATGATTGCAAGCGCCACGACCGGCAGCACAAATGCACCGGTCGCGTGCCAGAAATAGAGGCCTGCAGGCAGAAACTGCTTCGTAACACCCCACTCAAACCACGCGATAAGCAGATACGCGGGAAATAAGCAGACGAATCCACGCACAAAGGGCCCGAAAACCACAGACGAAGATATCGACCTGCCACCCATGCAGGCGAGCACGAATACGAAGGTAAGAAAGGCTGATACAAGCGGAAATATCATCATGATATGCCGCGGACAGTAGCACGGCATGAATGCCGCTATCAAGCAGTTGCGTTGACAGGCCTGCACTGAATACCTACATTCAGCAGCACCATGAGTGAGGTTTCCTCCACGCACACGGACATAGGAATCGTAACGCCCCGGTACTTCGAGTTCGGAGCGGCAGACGATGGTCTGCTGCTCGACAGCGGACAGGTTCTGAGTCCCGTTACGTTGTGTTACGAGACGTACGGCGAGCTGAACAGCGACTCGTCAAACGCGATACTGCTGCTGCACGCGTTCAGCGGAGACGCGCACGCCGCCGGGTTCCACCATGCCGACGACAAACACCCCGGGTGGTGGCACGACATGATCGGTCCGGGAAAACCCTTCGACACGAATCGGTATTTCATCATCTGTTCAAATGTCATTGGCGGGTGTCGCGGGTCGACCGGCCCGGGGTCGATAAACCCGCAGACCGGAACGCGATACGGGCTCGAATTTCCGGTCATTACTGTTCACGACATGGTCAAGGCGCAGGTACGACTTATTCAGCACCTCGGAATTCCGAAGCTTCTTGCGGTTGCCGGTGGCTCCATGGGTGGTATGCAGGCGCTCGAGTGGGCAAGCCGGTACTCAACGCTGGTCCACGGTGCGATTGTCCTCGCCTCCACGTCCCGTCTCAGCGCCCAGGGCATTGCGTTTAACGCTGTCGGTCGAAACGCCATAATGAGCGACCCTCTGTTCTATAACGGCGACTATTACGATCGTGAAGCGCCGGCACGCGGGCTTGCGATCGCACGCATGGTAGGCCATATAACCTATCTGAGCGATGAATCAATGCGCCTGAAATTCGGCCGGCGTCTGCAGGACAGGGAGCGCATGGACTTCAGCTTTGCCGACCAGTTCGAAGTTGAAAGCTATCTGGAGTACAAGGGTGGTACATTCGTAGACCGCTTTGATGCGAACAGCTACATCTATCTCAGCAAGGCAATAGATTACTTCGATCTGGAAACGGCTCACGGATCGCTGGAGCGCGCATTCGCAGACTCCAGCTCGAGGTTTCTTATCCTGTCGTTTTCCAGCGACTGGCTGTATCCACCGTATCAGTCGAAAGAAATCGTTCGCGCCCTCATGAGAAGGGGAAAAGACGTCAGTTATTGTGAAATCGAGAGTCCCTATGGACACGACTCGTTTTTGCTGGAAACCGAACGACAGGCCCCCATGATCGAGGCGTTTCTGTCGACTATCTCACGGGAACACCGGTAAGGGAGAGCCGCATGTCTGTTGAAAATCGACCACACGTGGCGTACGACGAGATCGTCAAGCTGGTACAACCGAAATCTTCGGTCCTCGATCTCGGGTGCGGAGACGGCGAACTTCTTCAGCGGCTTGAACGCGAACGCGAATGCACCGGTCGCGGTGTCGAGATAAACGAAACACATATTCGCGCCTGCATCGGCAAGGGTATTAGCGTGTTTCAGGGAAATCTCGACGAAGGACTGGCCGACCACGAGACACATTCCTACGACTACGTGATTCTGAACCAGACACTGCAGATGGTTCACAGGCCCGACCGCCTGTTACGCGAAATGATTCGGGTCGGCAGAAACGTCATTATCGGTTTTCCGAACTTCGGGTATTTCATGAACCGCATTCAACTGCTTGTGCGCGGACGAATGCCGGTTACCGGCACGCTCCCCTATCAGTGGTACGAGACACCGAATATTCATTTATGTACGCTGAAAGACTTCCGGGCGCTCTGCAGGGACCACAGGATTTCCGTAAAAACCGAGGCTGCAACACGACGGGGACGGCCTGTCCCGAAATGTGCTGCAAACCTTTTCGCGACCGAGGTTTGTTTTCTCCTTGTGGACAGCATTACACGCATTTGATATAGTCGTGCACCGTATCCGCAGTGAACCGCTGCAGAGCGGTTAATTTCACACACGTTTGGTCCCGTGCACGGTATATATCGGGACAGTGTTTCGTAGAACGGGTGCTTGTAACTGAGCGCCGCATTTATACGAACGAGGGGGTAGATTGGCTTCTAAGGATTTACGGGTAAACGAACAGATCAGGGTACGTGAAGTTCGCCTGATAGACGACGACGGAGAACAGCACGGCATTATTCCGACGACGCAGGCCATGGAGCTCGCGCAGGAACGAGGACTGGATCTGGTGGAAATAGCGCCGCAGGCAAAACCACCCGTCTGTAAACTGCTGGACTACGGCAAGTTCAAGTTCGAGCAGG
>SKKC01000258.1 GCA_007121695.1 Spirochaetales bacterium
CAAGCGCGCTGTGGCAGGCGAGGCTCTGTCGGGCGAGGATGATCAGCCGTCGGGTCACCGCTGCGGGTGAGCAGAACAGCTGCCGGGAAGCGGCACGGATACTTGCGCCTGAAACAAGCATACGGCGCAGACGGGGGAAGCTGCTACCGCACCGATACTACGCCGTTTCTCAAGGTGCCTATCTGTTCGATTTCGATCTCGACGGTATCTCCCGGCGAAACTGGTCCTACGCCGCTCGGGGTACCGGTGAGCACGAGATCGCCTGCTTCGAGCGTCATATTGCGCGAAATGTAGGCAAGCGTTTCGGGAATCCGGAAGATCATCTGACCGGTGTTCGCCTGCTGCGTGACCCGTCCGTCTACCCGGCAGGAGATCGCAAGGTTGTGGGGATCATCGATCGAATCGCGCAGAACGATTACCGGTCCCACCGGACAGAACGTATCGAAGCTCTTGCCACGAAACCATCCTGATCGATCGAGGTTCTGTATGTTGCGTTGGCTGACGTCGTTTGCACACGTATAGCCGAATACATACTCCATTACCTCTTCGGCAGGGACGTTCTTCATTGTTTTGCCGATGACAACGGCCAATTCCGCCTCGTGATCGGTTCGCGGCTCTTCGAAATCGTACTGTGCAACGATTGCCGGCAACTCGATATCGTCACCGGGACCGATCAGCGTGTTCGGAGTCTTGGGAAAGAGCACCGGTTCCGTCGGCGCCTCCGGGGTGAACCCTTTCACACGTACCGAGACACTCTCTTTTATGTGATCGGCGTAGTTGAGTCCCAGACAGATAATTTTGGTAGGCGCGAGCTCATATGTCTCTCCGGGCCGGCCCGATACAGGCAAAACAATGCGTTTCATTCAGCCGCCTCCTTATCGCGCAGTACACGCCGCGCCCAGACAAGTCGCCACACCACATTCACCCCACACGCGGCCACGGCGATCCATGCGGCTGTCACGACGGCGGCCGGAGCCAGAATAAGCACCGCGTACAGCACCATGGTTTCGGCTCCTTCGATGACGCCGCGCGGCATGGATACTGAGGTGCGTTCGTTTCCCGGTGCCTGTTTCCGTTTTTCCAGAAGCGCAGACAGGTAACTCCACGACGTTATGTTTATATAAAACGCCGCGAGCATCCCGAGCATGGCGAAGATCACCGCAGGGTCGTTCATGCGAAGCGCAAGGCCTATCGGAACCGCGGCATAGGTTACCACATCGGCGAGCATATCGGCGTACCCGCCGAAGTCGCTCTGCTCGCCGCGAACGCGCGCGACCTCGCCGTCTATGCCGTCGAGCAGCCGGTTGATTACTCCGAGTACGAAGGGCACCCAGAGCGGGCTGCCCGTGGCAAGCGTAAGGGCAGACGCCAGCCCTGCTACGAGCGAAAGCGTCGTAAGCGTTGTTGCCGAGGCGATGCGGGCTACGACCCGAACCAGCGGGTCAAGCCATCGCTCTTTTACCGTGCGCAGGCGCAGGTCGAACATTCGCGGTGTACGATGCGGAGTAGAACGTCAATCACGATCAGACAAGATCGCAGGCCTCTGCCGGCATCCAGTGGGCGTCCTGTCCCAGCCATTTGACGTTACAGCCAATGGGGTTGGTCACGGGATTCGTGACAGGCCTTCCGCTCGTAATCTCTTCCAGCGCGTTTTCCAGATCGTTCACGGTGATCTTCGAGGCGTCCCGGGGGCTGTCGACCGCGCGTCCCGTATAGACGAGTTTCCGTTCCTGGTCGAACACGTAGAAATGCGGGGTGCGCAGTGCCCCGTAGGCGAGCGCTGCCGTCTGCTCCACGTCACGAAGGTAGACCCAGGGAAAGTTATAGGTCTTCATGCGCTCGACCATGTGGTCAAAGTCGTCGTCTGCATGAGTCTGTTCGCTGTTCGAGTTGATGCCGACAAAGGTCACGCCCTTGTCTGCGAAACGATCCACCGTCTTGCGGGTGACCTCGTCCGACCCGATGACGAACGGGCAATGGTTGCAGGTGAAGAACACAACCAGAATGGGGCTGTCCGAAAAGTCTGCGAGGCTGTAGGTGTTCCCGTCGGTAGCCGGAAGGGAAAAGTCGGGCGCCGCGGCACCAAGGTCAAGTGTAAATGCCATACGTAAAACTCCTTGTATTTGTATATAGTGTACTCACACGGTCGGTCCGAAGACTACCCGCAGACGGCAAAAGTCACTACCTTAGGAAGCTCATCATGAACGCACACACACGCATTATTCTGCTTCTGTCCTCGGCGTTTGCCGCGGCAACCCTCAACATACAGGGTTTTATCGGCATGATGCCGCTGATACAGCTTGACTTCGGCATCAGCGCGGCGCAGGCCGGGCTGTACACGAGCTTCTACTTCGCGAGCGCGACGATCGTGGCCGTCTTTGCCGGTCGCCGCGTCGACACCCTCGGAACCCGGTCGAGTCTCGTCGTCGCTGTGGCGGTCGTCGGTGTCATGATGCTGCTGCACGCTGTGTCGCCGGCGTACCCGGTTATTCTTGTGCTGGCGTTCGTGACGGGCCTGGGTTTCAGCCTCATTACCCCGAGCGTCAGCAAGGGTATACAGGAACACGTCGCTCCGGCCGGGCGCGCGGGTGCCATGGGCGTGGCCCACGGCTTCGGCGGGGTCGGGGCGCTCGTCGGAACAGCGCTCATGCCCTCGGTTGCCGAAATCGCCGGGTGGCGCGGTGTGCTTGCGGTGGGCGCCGGGTGCGCGCTTCTGATCGCGGTGGTAATCCGGGCAGGCTGGCCGCGATCTGCCGTTTCACTGCCGCAGTCAGAGCAAACCGGGGCAGAACGCGGGTCAATGCTCAGCGACATGCGTCTGCTGCTCGCGAACCGCCGCCTGATGGTACTCGGGCTCATGGGGCTGGCGTTCGGGATCGCCATATCGAGCGCGACTGCTCACGCGGCGCTCTTTCTGACGCGCGATCTCGGCTTTTCACCATCGTTTGCCGGGGTAGCGCTTTCGATACTCTACGTCGGCAGCATCGTCGGGCAGCCGAGCTGGGGTTTCGTGAACGATCGGCTGCTCGGCGGCAGGCGTCGGCGGGGCCTGCTGTTGCTGGGGTTTCTGATTTCGCTGCTGTCGCTCCTCTTCGGCCTGTATCTGTCTCCTGCCGGAGCGCTCGCACCGGCAGGAGGTGTACCGGTAGCCATGACCCTTCTTCTGATGTTCCTGCTCGGTTTTACCATCTTTGGCATGCCGCCACTGTACTTCACGGCCATAGGGGAAATCACGGCGCCGGAGTACACCGGAGTAGCGACCGGCCTCGGCCTTGTGTTCACACGCACCGGGGTGGTCCTCGCTGCACCAGCCTTCGGGTTTCTGTACGATCTGACGGGAACCTACACGGTCAGCTGGATTGCGCTTGCCGCCCTGGTGTTTCTGCTCAGCGGGAGTGTGGCGTTGCTGTCGCGACGCTATCCGATGGAGATGCAGACGGTACGCGCTTCGGAAGCCGTATCGTAAAGGTGCTGCCCTGCCCGACGGTGCTTTCCACGTCGACGGTTCCACCGTGCGAGAGCGCAATATGCTTTACAATGGCGAGTCCCAGACCGGTCCCGCCCATGGCGCGGCTTCGGGCGCGATCGACACGGTAAAACCGCTCGAAGATGCGCGGCAGCGCCTGGGGAGGTATTCCCGGCCCGTCGTCCGATACCGAAAGCCTGCATGCGTCACCCGAGTCTTCCACCCGCAGGAAAACCTCTGCCCCGTCGCCGCTGTATTTTACGGCGTTACCCACGAGATTCGACAGCGCCTGCTCAATGAGGCTGGCGCTGACGTGCGCGCTGCACTCACCACGCGAGCTGAAGTGGACTTTTATCTGGCGTGTTTCTGCCAGGGCCTGAAACGAGGCCGCGACCCGCTGGGCTATATGACGCAGCGACGCCGGTTCGAGCGGAATTTCCGCCTCTGCCTGTTCGAGTCTGCTGAGACTCAACAGATCTTCTATGATCGAATGCAGCCGGTTTGCGTTCTGCAGAACTATCTGCAGGAAGCGCTCGGACTCTTCTGCGTTCGGGCCGTTTTCGTCGAGAATCGTTTCGAGAAAGCCCTTGATGGTGGTAACCGGTGTTTTCAGCTCGTGACTGACGTTGGCCACGAAGTCGCTGCGTATCTGTTCGAGGCGGCGTAGTTGCGTCACGTCGTGCATGACCAGGAGCAGTCCGGGCCGGGGGTCTATCTTGGACCGTATGGTCGAACCGTGCACCTGTATGTGGCGCGGCTCGTCGCGGTAGACGGTAATGGTCCGCTCGACAGGCACGGAACTGATCGCGGCTGCGTCGGCGATTTCGGCGAGCGTCGCGCTTCGAAAAACGTCGAGCAGTGAACGCCCCGTTATTTCCGTTACCCCTGCGCCCGCGAGTCGGGCGGCTGCGTCGTTCGCCGACCGGATGCGCCGCGCAGCGTCGAGCACGATGACGCCTTCGACCATGCTCGAGAGAATTCCTGCGAGTTCGCCTCGCTGACGTTCTATGGTGCTGATACGGGCTTTCAGCTGTAAGGCCATGCGGCTGAGCTCCTGCGCGAGCTGCTGTACCTCTTCCGGCTCGGCGACCGACAGCCGGTAATCGAGGTCTCCTTCGGCGAAGTGAGCTGCTGCCTCCTGCATGTGCTGCAGGGGGGTACTGACCCGCCGGACAACCCAGACCGCCGCACCCCATGTAAGACCAATGAACCCGGCCCCTGCTGAGACAAGAACTGTCTGCGATACCCACGCGACCTGCAGCCGGACACCCACGACCACGATTGCGATAAACAGAACCGTGGCTGTCGTCATTGTTCCGAGATAGGCTGGCAGTACACGACGCAGAAAGCTCTTTTCCATTGCTATTGCTCGTTCAGACGGTACCCGACGCCCCTGACGGTCTCGATACACGAACCCATGTCGCCGAGTTTCCTGCGCAGCCCCAGAATCTGCACGTCGACCGATCGTTCGGTCACCGCATAGTCGGCTCCACGCACCGCATCGATTATCTGCGTACGAGTGTATACCCAGCCGGGGTTCAGCGCCAGAAACCAGAGAATATCGAACTCGGTTGCCGACAGATTCAGGTCCTTGCCGTCGCAGCGAACGTGCCGCCGGGCGCGGTCTATGGAAAGACTGCCGACGGTAACGCTCGTTCCCGCCGGTGCCTGCCCGGATTCGACCCGTCGTCGAAGTATGGCACGAATGCGTGCAACAAGCACCCGCGGGCTGAACGGCTTGGTCAGATAGTCGTCGGCTCCCAGTTCGAGACCGGTAACGACGTCAGAGTCTTCGCTCTTCGCCGTCAGCATCAGAACCGGAATCGAGGCGGTACCGTCTGCACTCTTGAGCCTGCGGCAGACCGACAGTCCATCTACGCCGGGAAGCATCAGGTCGAGTACGATCATCGACGGACTGGTGTTTTCGAGGAACTTCAGCGCGGCTTCGCCGGTTTCGACTGTTGATACGTCAAAGCCCTCGCGTCGGAGGTTATACGAAATCAGTTCAAGAATATCGGTTTCATCATCTACTACAAGAATGTGCTGCCTGTCTTCCATGGTCTGTTACCTGTCAAACTCCACGTGATCGCCCGTGCGCGCGTAGACAATCCACTCGCAGATGTTGGTGACATGATCTCCGATGCGCTCGAGAAACCGGCTTAACAGAATAATGCGCTGCCCGGCCTCGATACCTTCTGCGCGAGTCTTCATGATGTTCAGCGTCTCGGCGGTCAGTCCGCGGTGGGTCTCGTCTATGCTTACGTCGCGCTCGGCGACCTCGCGCGCCCGTTCGTCGTCCCGGTCAATGAGCGCGGTCAGCGAGTCGTGCACCATGCCGAGCACGCGGTCGCCGAGACTGCGGATCTGCGGCAGCATCGCGCTGTAGTGCGTACCCGCGACCTTGGTCAGACTGCGCGCGATATGCCGCGCATGGTCGCCAATGCGTTCGAGATCCGTTACCGTCTTGATGCAGCAGATAATGTCCCGAAGCTCGGCTCCCTTAGGTTGCGTCGCAGCGATCAGGTAGGTGCACTGGTCTTCGATCTGCTTCTGCATCGCGTCTATTCGCGCATCTTCTTCTATGACCGCCTCGGCGAGTTCTTCATCCCAGTTCGACAGCGAAATAAGCGCCTTCCGCAGGCCCTCTTCCACAAGCGATCCCATTTTCAGCAATTCGTGATGGAGTGCGTCTACACTCCGTACTGTTTCCCGTTCCATGATACGTCCCGAAACGATGTTAGCACATGATGTGTTAGATTTGTGTTAGCCGTGCGTAATGCGCACCTCGAGGCCGCGCAGGTCCGGCCCTTCGTGTGGTGAGGGGCGCATCGTTTCAGAGAAATTTAGAATGATGATGCTCGATGAACCACCGACGCGTCGTGTCCACGCGAGTACGTCCCTGTGTGACGGCAGGAACTCGAGGTCGCCCCGGGTAAGCTCCGGCCTCGTTTTGCGAAGCTGTATCAGGAACCGATACCACGCGAGAAGCGACTCGGGGTCGTCCCGTTGCGCTTCGACGCTGCAGCCCCTGGCTGCAGATTCGTGCACCGGCAGCCATGGCCGCGTACCCGGCAGGCAGAAGCCCGCGTTCGTGCGGCCATTCCACTGCATGGGCGTTCGAGCCGGGTCCCGGCCGGGGAACAGGGGCCAGTACTTTCTGCCGAGGGGATCCTGCAGCTCGGTCCTGCGAAGGCGCGAGTCCTGCATGCCGATTTCTTCGCCGTAGTAGAGAAACGGTGTGCCTCGCTGCAGAAGGAGCATCGCAGCCAGAATGCGCGCGCGCCCGATTGACCCCCGGCAGACCCGCGTCATCGCGCGGCTCTTGTCGTGATTCGACAGGACGTGGCACGGCCAGCCACTCCCGGGAATCGCCTGATACCAGGTTTCAAGTGCCCGTCGGTACCTCACCGCCGAGAAGGGCCGTGCAAGAAGGGAGAAGTCAAACGCCAGGTGCAGTTCGTCGGTGCCGTTTCCAAGGTACGTGGCGCTGACCGCCGGTTCCATGACCCCTTCGTTCGGGTAGATTTCGCCGACCGCCATGGTGGCCCCGTACCGATCGAGCAGGCTGCGGAATCGTTTCAGAATATCGTGCGTCTCCGGCTGGTTCCGGTCACGGAGGTGATTCTGCTGATCGTGCCTGCGGGGAAAGGTCCGGTGCAGACGGTAGGGGTTACTGCGAAGAGCCGCGTCCTTCACAATGTAGTTAATGACATCCAGACGAAATCCGTCCGCCCCTCGGTCAAGCCAGAACTCGGCCTGCCGGAACATGGCATGCTCGACCGCCGGGTGTCGCCAGTTCAGATCCGGCTGCTCGGGTAGAAACAGATGCAGATAGTACTGTCCGCGCTCCGGGTCCCAGGTCCACGCGGGCCCTCCGAATGCTGCCCGCCAGTTGTTCGGCGGACGACGGCGGCCGAGCGGTCCCCTGATTCCGTCTGACCACATGTACCAGTCGTCCCGCCCGTTTCGGCGGTGCCGTGAGTCCTGAAACCAGGGGTGCAGGTCGCTTGTGTGATTCATGACCAGATCGAGCACGACACGAATGTCCCGGCGGTGCGCCTCGGCCACAAGGCGGTCGAAATCCTCGAGCGTGCCGAACAAGGGGTCAATGTCGACGTAGTTCTGCACATCGTAGCCGAAATCCCGCATGGGCGACGGAAACACGGGGGAGAGCCAGATCGCGTCGATGCCGAGCCACGCGAGATAATCAAGCTTTTCGCAGATTCCCGCGAGGTCGCCGGTACCGTCTCCGGACGCGTCGTGGAAGCTGCGGGGATATATCTGGTAGACGACGCCGTGCTTCCACCAGCTCATATGGATACGGTGGCGCCGCGTTCGCTTGCTTCGTGAATCGCGAGCGCGAGAACGTGGCTGCGGACAGCCAGGTCTGGTGCTTCGAACCCGGCTTCGCCGCGAATCATCGCGGCCCAGGCCCGGATAAGGCCGATATCCGCTGTCCTGTGTCCAACGCCAGGACCCGGAAATCGACGCAGCGTGTCCAAGCTGCTCCCGTGTCTGTGGACCCGCACTTCGTGTACGCGGCCGAAGCGGGCGTGCAGGGTGCCCTCGGTGCCGTCGATACGCACGCTTCGCCCCTCTTCGCTGCTTTGCCCGTGCATGCGAAACGCCGCGCTTACCCCCGACTCGAACTGTATGACCGCTTCGAGGTGGTCGGGCTGGGTGTTGTCGCTCCGGTAGACGCACTGTCCGTGCGGGCCATGCCTGAGCGCGTTGAGTATCCCCTCTGAGCTCAGATCATCGGTAATTGTGCTCGTGGGCCACTCCCGCCACGGCGCGTAGCGGGACAGGACCGGGAGCCGTTTCGACAGCCCCGGGTAGCGCAGCGAGAATCGTGCCGCAGCGCCGGTAAGCCCCCGTCCGCGCGCAAGCGCCTGCCGGATGGGTATGCCGTCGTGGTAAGTGCGCACTGCCTCGTAGCGGCAGCTGTCGGCGACCGGGCATCCGTCGGTACAGCGGGCCGGCGCGCCGGCAGGCGCGTTCGCAGGCGTAAAGACACTCTGCGCGGCGGTTGCCGCGACCGTAACCGGCGCGCTGTCGACGAACCAGCACAGCAGGTCCAGGTCGTGGCAGCTTTTTGCGAGGATCATTGGCGAGCTTTCGCCGGCGTTTCGCCACTGTCCGCGCACGTAGGAGTGGGCCATGTGATACCACGATACGTTCTCGGCGTGGTACAGCGATACGACCCGCCCGATGTGTCCCTGCTCGATGGTCTGCCGTACGAAACGGAACAGGGGGTCGTAGCGGAGGACGTGGCAGACTGTCAGGCTTCCCCCGCGCTGCTGCGCCTCGACCGCGGCCGCCTGCACCGCGCGGATGCCCGCCAGGTCGGGTGCCATGGGTTTTTCGAGCAGGACGTGATGGCCACGCGACAGCGCCGCGCAGGCAGGTTCGACGTGGTCCTGGTCGCCGGTCGCAATAATGACGGCCTGCGACGGCCCTTCAGGCAGGCTGTCGATGAGCGGCCTCCAGTCGTCAAACTGCCGTTCGAGGCGAATGCCGTGGACGGTTGCCGTCTGCGAGCGGCGGGCCTCCCGCGGATCGGCGACCGACGTGACGCGAAGGTCCGGGGCGAGCCGCTTCAGAATGCCGGTATAGAGCCTGCCGCGGTTTCCAGCGCCGATCAGTGCTATCTCGTGCATCATCATCCTGCCGTGTCAGTCATCTGCCCGGAGCTCTTCGAGTTCGTCCAGGATTTTCTGCTGCGGAAAGCGTAGAAACACCAGAAAGCCAATGAACACGAACAGCGCGCCTACCGGGCCAACCAGTTCAACCCCGCGCGGCTGGGCCGCATCGCGTCCGAAGAAACCGAGCAGCCCGGCCGTAATTGCAATCGCGATGCCGTAGTTGATTTTCATGAACAGGCCCTGCGCGCCGAAGAACATCGCCTCGCGGTTCTGCCCGGTCCGTCGCCCGTCGAGCTCGCTCAGGTCGGCAATAACCGCGTTCGGAATGACGAGCAGGATGGCGATGGGGAAGCCCATGAGCGCCATCTGCAGGAGCGCTGCTGGAACCGCGAACGAGCCGAACATGCGAACGAACATCGTGAAGCTGAGCAGCATCGAAAAGCTGAGCATTCCCGCGAGCATCAGTTGCTTGTGGGAAAAGCGCCGCGTCAGCGCGGGCAGAAGGATAAATACGAGGACGGCTGTGCCGAACAGGGTCGCCATCAGTATCGCCTGAAAATCAGGCCCCATTCCGAGTAATACGATGGGATAGAAGGCAATGACCGCCCGGATCATGTTGAAGCCGAACCAGTAGAGAATGGTCCCGGTCATGTACACGATAAAGAAGGGGTTCACGACCGTGCGTCTGATCGACTCGAAGAGGCCTGTCTGCGCCGTACCACCGCGCACAAAGCGTTTCTCGTCGACGGCGAGGCCGGAAAGGAGCATGGAGATACCGGCGACGAAGGCGAGCACCAAGACGGTCAGACGGAACGCACTGCCAATGTCGACTCCGCCAGCCTGCAGGCCTTCCCAGAGCAGGGGGAAGCCCAGGAGCACAACCCCGGCTCCGGCGATGCTGAACGCGGCCTGCGCGACGGTAATCGCAATGCGCTCGGACACGTTCCGGCTGAGTTCGGGTATCAGCGCAAGGTTCGGTGCCATGTAGTAGGTGTAGAAGAAAAAGAACGCACCAAGCATAACGGCTACGTACACCGCGTTGAGCGTGCTCACGTCCGCCTCGGGGGGTGTGAACAGCAGAAACGCAGTCAGCGCGAAGGGCGCGGCACCGGTCAGCAGAAAAAACCGCCTGCGTCCCAGGCGGTAGCTCGAGTTATCGCTCCACCAGGCAATAAGGGGGTCGGCGAGCGAGTCCACCACGCGACCGAAAATGTTGATGAGCCCGACGATCGTAATGCCGAACAGCAGGGGACGGTTGTCAACGAGTTGCGGCAGGCCGAGTTCCTCCGGAGGAATCAGAAAGAACAGCAGATAGGCACCGTAGATGTTGTCGAGGATCGAAAACCCCAGGTGTCCGTTGGCATACAGTACGCGGCGAGATCTCGTCAGGTGTTCCATAGTCGTATGGACCATAGTGTATGCCGGGACCCGGTCTGGTGCAACTCGATCTGTCCGCCGCACTGGTCGAGGGCTGCGAGCAGGAGGTCGTTTCCGGTATCCGGAATACCACCCGAGTTTGTGCCAACGGTAATACGCAGATGGTCTTCGTTCGCTGCTACCGACGCCTCGAAGGACAGCTCATGACCGGGTTCTGCCTGTGTGATGCTCTGCGAAAACAGCTCGGTGCAGGCAATCGCGAGGTGCACGGCGCGATCTGCGCCGAGGAAGGCTTCTGGTGGTTCCTGCCCCTCGCACCATGAAAACTGCACCCGGTGCTGCGGAAATGCAGCACGCACTTTCTGCGCCGTTCTCAGGACAAGCACGGGGACTTCGATATCGTCTGCGTTGCCTGTCGGTTCGATAAGCTGTTGTACCGTGGCCAGAGCTTCGATGCGCAGGCGCAGCGCCTGCAGAGCTTCCGGTGAACCATCACACTCGGCCAGGTTCATGAGGCTCAGGACTACCTGAATGTTGTTGCGAACGCGGTGGTCGAGCTCGTGAAGTCCGGCCCGCTTGTCTTCGAGAGTCTGTCTGAGCGACCGCTGTATCTCCATGTTTTCCTGCAGCTCGTCGGAGAGCTGTCCAAGCAGTTTGCTCTGGTGCCCGGTCAGGGTTCGAAGCCGGGACACCAGCTGGGTTACGACGTGGGTAGTCGCGGTTACGACCACGAGTACGTTCGCACCAATTACCGTCACAATCGGCCCCGAGAGATTCGACGCAACAAGGCCTGTCGCGACAGCGACCGCGTAGGCCACGGTCAGGATCGCCAGCGCTGTCACGAGGCGATACGCGACGCGCGAGCTTCTGAAACTCGCAGAGAATACCACCGCGGCCATGAGCCACATGAACCCGGTGCCTTCGTTGCCCGTATACAACAGGACAACGGTGCCTACGAGGGCAGTACCTGCAATGACGAACCACGACCGGGTCTGGTGGGAAAACCACGACGTGAACACAAGGACAAGAAGCAGCGCGTAGACCCCGGCGTCAACGACTATCACCCACCACAACCCCTGCACATACGCAGCAACGACGCTCGGCACAAGCGCAATGAGCCCGAACACCGCAAACCAGCGGATCAGGCTGTTGAGTATCTGCGTCTCGAATATGTGGGGAATGTCGGCGCGTCTGTAGACCGGGATTTTCATTCTGCCTGCCAGTATATCGCAGTGGATCGGCTGTTCGCGAGCGTCAGATCATGCTCAGGCCGATACGTTTTCGCTCTGCGTCGACCTCGGTCACGGTTACCTCGACGTGCATGCCGGTCTGTACAACCTCGGTCGGATGCGAGATGTACTCGCTGGACATCTTCGAAACGTGCACGAGGCCGTCGCGGTGCACGCCTATGTCGACGAAGGCCCCGAAGTCGGTCACGTTGCGCACCACCCCTGCAAGCTTCATGCCAGGCACAAGGTCAGTGATTTCGCGTACATCGTCCCTGAAGGCCGTCAGCTCGAAGGCCGGGCGGGGGTCACGACCGGGAGCCCGCAAGGCTGCGAGAATGTCGGCAATTGTTTCGCGTGAGGTGTTTGCGCCGGTGTAGCGCTCGGCGTCGATTTTCGAGACTTCTCCGGGATTGCCGACGAGCGTCTCTACGGTCGTATCCGCATCGCGTGCCATGCGCGCGACAAGATCGTATCGTTCCGGGTGGATAGAGGTGCGGTCGAGGGGATTCGGCCCGTGTACCCGCAGAAAGCCGGCCGCCTGCTCGAAGGTCTTCGGTCCCACCCCTGCGACCTGCAGCAGGTCTGTCCGGGAGGAATACCCGCCCGATTCCTGCCGCTTTCGTACAATCGCGTGTGCGCTCCTGCTGTTCAGACCGGCCACATAGCGCAACACGTGTTCGCTCGCGGTATTAATGTCCGCGCCGACTGCGTTGACGCACGAGACGACCGTATCGTCGAGGCGGGCTGAAAGCAGCGATTCGTCGATATCGTGCTGATACTGTCCGACGCCAATTGATCTGGGATCGATTTTAACGAGCTCGGCGAGCGGATCCATGAGGCGTCGGCCTATCGAGATCGCGCCTCGTACGGTCACATCCTGATCCGGAAACTCTTCGCGCGCGGTGCGACTGGCCGAGTAGACCGATGCTCCCGCCTCGTTTACCGAAATAACCGGCATGGGTGTGCCGTCTGGCGTCGTTAACCCGAGCCCGGACACGAAATCGCTCGCCTCCCGTCCCCCGGTTCCGTTTCCTACCGCCACCGCCTCGCAGGCGTAGGTACCCGATAGCTCGCGGATTCGGGCTGCGGCACCGGCAGTGTCGTTTCGCGGCGCGAGCGGGAAAATCGCCTCGTGGTGGCGCAGGGCTCCGTGGCGGTCAAGCACCACGAGTTTGCACCCTGTGCGCAGGCCGGGGTCGATCGCGATCATCGGAACTGCCCCAAGCGGCGGCTCGAGCAGGACCGCCTTGAGGTTCTGCGCGAACACGCCTGCAGCGTGTTCTTCTGCCGCCTTCCTGAGCGTGGTTTTGAGCTCGTTCTCGAGCCCGGGGCCAAGCAGCCGCTTCCACGCGTCGCTGATCGCCGCCTCTACCTCGCTGACCGCACGGCTGGTGTCCGCGGAGGGACCGTGACCGTTTCTCTGAATCCGGAACACCTGGCGTCGAACAAGCGCCTCTGCGTCTTCGCTGTCCGGACGCGCGTGCACCGACAGGATTCCTTCGCGCTCCCCCCGGAACATCGCAAGAACCCGGTGCGAGGGCGCTGTGCGGGCGAGTTCCGTATGGTCAAAATAGTCGGCGTAGGTACGGGCGGCGCTCGCGGATGCGTCTACCCCGCGGGCTTTCTTCGAGGCGAGTACCGCTCGCTGTTCGAACAGGCCTCGAAGCGCCGATCTGACCTCCGGTGTCTCGCTGACAGCTTCGGCGATAATGTCGCGGGCGCCCGCACGCGCTTCGGCAGAACTCGTCGCCAGGTCGGGGTGGTCCGTTTCAACCGGAAGATCGAGCGCCGCGTCGGCGAGTCGCACAATGGCGGCCGCGAGCGGGCCGAACCCCTTCTCGCGTGCCGCGTCTGCCCTGGTCTTGCGCTTGACGCGATAGGGCAGATACAGGTCCTCGAGTTCCTGTCTGCCTGTGGCCGCTGCCAGCCGGGAGTCGAGTTCCTCTGTCAGAAGATCGCGTTCGGCGAGCGATGCACGCATGGCTTCGCGCCGTTTGTCTACCTCGCGCAGCTGTGCAATCGTATCCCGGACCGTCCGGATCTGCTCTTCGTCCATGCCCGAGGTCTGTTCCTTCCGGTACCTCGCGATAAACGGAACGCTCGCCCCCTCGTCTATCAGACTGACAAGCGACGCGACCGCTGCTTCGGGTTTGCCGACGAGGCGGGCGATGGACTGAATATGATTGTGATCCTGCATACTCATAATGACGGATCGGTAACGCGACCAATAAAGAGAATACTTTCGGAATGTGTGTCGTACAGCGCGTACACGAACGGCCGGTCGAATCTGATACGTACCGGATCGTCCTGTTCGACGACGGACCTCACCCCCACGATAACAGCCGTTGCGGCGGCGGCTTCGGTACCCTGTTCGTCCACGTCAATGACGCTCCGGTGAATAATGTCTGTCGCGTACAGATCCCGGTTTCCGCTGATTCCCGAAAGATCGGCCAGATCGGGATGAAACACGTTCCGCATACCGAGGCGCTGCATGGTCTGCGGCAGACTCAGGCTTGTCTCGGCCGAAAAACGGGGCAGGGTGACGTCTGCCCGCGTTCGGGACAGCGCGTCGCGTATCCGGTCGAAGCGGTCCCGATCGAGTGTTCGCTGCCACTGCGTGAAGGCGTCCGGGTCGCGCGGCATGAAGGCGATAAACGACGTGTCGCCCCCGGCGTAGGGAAGCTCCACCGCGATCGTGTCGTCTCCCATGTAGACCGGTACCCCTGCCACCAGCTGCATCAGCGGTACGGTACGTTGCATGCCCCGTGCGGTGGTGAACTGTCCGTCCCGGGTCGCACCCTCGATAAACGGCTGCTGCCACCCCGCGAGAAAGTACACCGCGTTGGCAAGAACGAGCCGCGTCAGCGGGGTAATCGATCCCTGCGGCAGCAGGTCGGGTATCCTGTCTTCGGTCTGCTGAGCGATCCAGCTGTTGATCTCATGGCGCGATTCGTCCGGGCTGCCGGAGAAGTCGGTCGTGGCTGTTTCTGACTGCAGGTGCTGCTGAAGCCTGCGAAGAAAGTCGGGACGCACGGGGTATCCGGTATCAAGCCACAATCCGTTGGCGACGCGAAGCGTGAACGGGTCGCCCTCGGCCTCCGGTCGTTCTTCCTCGTCGTGATCGTCCGGCATGAGTGAGGTCTGCAGCAGCCCCGCGGTTCGCAGAAGATCTTCACCGGAGGCGGAAAGTCGAAGCGCGCCTGTGATCTGCGTCGCGGTCTCGCCTTCGGCACCAGCGTAGAGCATCAGAATCGCCGTCGTAATCGAGTGCGGACTCACGACCAGGTTGTCATGCGATTCGGCGGCGGCGAGTTCGCGGAAGAGATCGAAGGCAAAGTTCCGTGACTCGCGAGCAAAATCCACCGTGGTGTAGTCTGCGCGAGGGCCCGGCGCTTCCTCGCTTCGAAGCGGGGTCTCCGCACGGGGCAGGGCGCCGAGCGTAAGGGATGCACACAGGAACAGGACAGCGCAGGCGCCATAACGGGTAATTCGATGGTGTTTCATGACTCTGTAGAGTATTCCGCGTTTCAGGCAGAAAATCGAGCGGGAAAGTGTTGTTCCGGGGCGCTTCGCCCTAGGCTCGAGGTTGCTGCTGGGTAATGCAGTGCATGTTTCCTCCGCCGAGCAGGATTTCGCGGCCGGGGAGCATGACGACCCGTCGATCCGGAAACAGATGTTCAAGAATCAGCATCGCTTCGGCATCCTCA
>SKKC01000421.1 GCA_007121695.1 Spirochaetales bacterium
CAGGGCGATGCAGTTCATTAACTTTATTCGGGACATAGCAGAAGATGTGAGTTTTGGCAGGCAGTACCTGCCGTCCCGGGAAACGGAGCTTCCTGACCTTCGTGAAGAGACGACGCGTGCAAATCCCCGGGAGTTTCAGCGTTTTCTGCAGCAGCAGGTCGACCGGTACATCGAATGGCAGAAGCAGGCGGAGGCAGGGTACAGATTCATGGAACGACGCTACCTCATACCTGTGAAAACGGCATCTGATATGTACAACTGGACAGCCTCGCGCATCGTCAAAGATCCGTTTATCGTATACCAGCAGAAAGTCAAACCAGCAAAAATCCGCATATACAAAACAATATGTACAAACGCCCTGTTTGCATGACGGTCATGCACAGCAAAAAAACGGAATACCCCCAATGATAGACTATCTTGTTCAGCAAAAGGCACGTATCTCGCATGCGCTCGATTCCTACCTTCACGGTGAAATGAAGCAGCTCTTCGAACGGCATCCATTCGGACCGGATGTCGCCGACCGCCTGGTCGATTTTTCCGGTCGTGGGAAAATGATCCGCGGTGCGCTGGTATATCTTGGTGCCGAGCTCTACGGTCACTCTGAGCCCGGACCGGCTACAACCAGGCTTGCCTGTGTCATGGAACTGTTGCAGAGTTTTCTGCTTATTCACGACGATATAATGGATGGTGATCTGCTTCGCCGCGGTGCGCCGAGCGTGTTCGCACAATACGAACACATGGGGCGTGAACGTCAGCTTGCGGATCCTCGTCACTTCGGCGAGTCAATGGGAATCTGTGCCGGCGACGTTGCGATTTTTCTTGCAACTGCGCTCGTCGCTCACGACGAAGTGCCAGAAGGTCTCGAGAGAAAGCTGCTTCGCCTGATATCGACGGAGATCGCACGCGTCGGACTGGCACAGATGAGCGATGTCTACCACGGAGTGTACCCGGGGCAGGTCCCGGAACAGGAGATCATTGACTTGTATCGTTTCAAGACGGGGCGCTATACGTTCTCGCTGCCGCTTATGTGCGGGGCGACAATCGCGCACGCACCGGAATCGGACGTCAGCACCCTCGGTCTGATTGGCGAAGGTCTCGGGGTCGTATTTCAGATCAAGGACGACTACATTGGCCTGTTTGGCGAAACTGACGCCATAGGAAAGACCGTCGGCAGCGACATCGCTTCGGATAAAAAAACGCTTTACCGGACCTTTCTGTTCGATGCCGCAACGGAGGCCGAACGAGCCCGCCTCGATACAATATTCGGTTCACCCGATCCCGATGCGGACGATATCGACTACGTTCTGGGCTGCATGCAGGACCACGGCGTTGTTTCGCGCGTGGAGTCGGTGTTACTCGCGTATGCCGACGACACACGGGATACCATACGAAACAGTCTTCCAAACATGCCCGCCGAAGGACGGGAGCTTCTGGAACGTCTTCTGGAGTATAATCTGACCCGTGAAGCGTAACGAATCTCCGGCATCCGACACAGGCATTCGCGAACGATACGCAGCGTTGCGTGCCCTGGTAGACAGGGCATGCGACCGGACCGGTCGCGAGAGTTCATCTGTTCAGATAATGGCTGTCAGCAAGCAGCAACCCCTCGAGAAGGTCCGCGAGGCGCTGCAGGCCGGAATACGGATCTTCGGTGAAAACCGGGTACAGGAACTGGTGCAGAAATGGCCTGACGCGGGGCAGGGCGAGGTGGACTGCCTCGACAGCGGGGTTCACCGGAACGCTGTCCACGTATCGCTCATTGGTCACCTGCAGCGAAACAAGGCGTCCCGTGTTGCCGGATACATCGACAGGATCGAAAGCCTCGACAACGAGCGTACCGTCGACGCGCTTGTGCCGCGGTACTCTGGCAGTCGTCCACTCGACGCACTCATTCAGATAAACACGTCTGGA
Source organism: Spirochaetales bacterium (assembly GCA_007121695.1). Lineage (GTDB taxonomy): Bacteria > Spirochaetota > Spirochaetia > DSM-27196 > SKKC01 > SKKC01. The sequence continues at coordinate 1,912 of SKKC01000421.1, forward strand.
GAACAGTCGAAGTATGGACTTCCGGACGAAGAAAAGGCAGTTTTCGGCTTCATGGATCATATTCTTCAATACGATTCTATTCGCCCACGCGGTGTCATGACGATTGCTCCCTTCGTGAATGACGAGCAGGCTATCCGGCAGTGCTTTCGTACCCTGTATTCGTGGCACGAACGGATCGCGTCGCGGTACGGTCTTTCCGACTGGGATACGGTATCCATGGGAATGAGCGGTGATTTTGCGATTGCAATCGAGGAAGGGTCGACCGAAATCCGGATCGGGACACAACTCTTTGGCCCGAGGACATCAGGCCCGGGCTGAACAGGACGAACCGCATATGGGCAGATCAAGTATTGCGTCGATAACGCTCATTACTCTCGTGCTTTCGCTTGCTATAGCGGCGCCCGTCGCAGCACATGAACCGGAACCATACGAGGAAGACGAGTTCCCCCGGTTTCTTCGAGACGCGCGACGCTTCCAGATTATTTCCCTCGGAACGGTTCCCCTGACAATGCTGTTTACTACGCTCGGGTTCCGACTGCACCGACTCGCGACTGCCGGGGAAGATCTCAGTTGGGGCGAAACGCGACCTGCGAGCGTCGAAGACCGAAGGACTGTTCTCGGCATCTCTCTGAGCACAAGTGTAATTATCGGGCTGGTCGACTATCTGCTTGGCCTGCGCGAACGCAACGACGAGACAGAGCCCTGACATGACTGCCGAGTCCTACGAGTTTCTCGTCGACGAACAATCCGATGGGCTGCGTCTCGACGCGTTTCTGTCCGATCAGATACCCGAATGCAGTCGCAGCCGGATCGCACGAGATGCCGAACAGATACTGGTGAATGGCCTGCCTCAGAAACTTTCCCGAAAAGTTACTGCCGGCGACCGCGTGCAATGCGAGCTGCGGCCGGAGGAACAACACGATCTGGTTCCGGAGGAGGTCCCGTTTACGGTCGTATACGAAGACGACCGGGTGACCGTCATCGATAAACCTGCCGGGCTCGTCGTCCATCCGGGCGCGGGCAACTGGTCGGGCACACTCGTGCATGGACTTCTGTATCGCGGGCAAACCGGGGCAGACTCATTTCGCGAGAGCGGCAGACCCGGTATAGTCCACCGTCTCGACAAGGATACGTCTGGACTCATTATCGTCGCGAGGGACACAGGTGCGCACGAATACCTGCAGAACCAGTTTGCTCGCAGGACCGTACGGAAAAAGTATGTCGCAATTGTACGCGGTCGACCACCTGTATCCCGTGGTCGCATTACCGGGTGCATCGTCCGGGATCCCGGCAACCGCAAACGGTTTATGTACCACGACACGAAAGGGAAAGCCGCCGAGACCGAATACCTCGTACGAGCCACCTTCGGTTCCTTCTCGCTCGTGGAACTGTACCCGAAAACGGGTCGTACGCATCAGCTGCGCGTACACATGCAGCACAGTCGGTCACCTATCGTTGGAGACCCCGTGTACAGTCGCGACAGGGAACCGGGCGGGCTTTTGCTGCACGCTGCCGCGCTACAGATTCGTCTGCCCGGCGAAAAGACACCCCGGCTGTTCAGATCGGCGCTCCCGGAACGTTTTATCCGTTTTCTTCAGGCACAAAATGCTCCGGAGGATGTTGTAACGACGGATTGGAGCGCAGTTCCGCCTGTATGGTCGTCGGAGGACCATACGCAGGAAAAATCCACGTAGGTTTGGGAAGTGTATCGAATACGCTACGCAGAGCTTCGACCAGGAGCGCTTGCGGGTACCCGGCGTCTACCTCCCGAATTCCACCAGCCGAGAGCATGGGGCCGGGAAAAAGTACTGAGTCGATAACGTACATGCTCCCGTCGATCCACGCGCCGGGAAATGTTATCGCGGTGACCGAGAAGTCCGAAAGCGCGAGGGTACGATATTCGACAAGTTTCTCCGGATTCATGTCCGACCCGTTTGAGTCTGGGGCTTTATCCGCGGGCCCGAACGACAGATCGAACGAGTCAACCCCGTACACCGAGGGCTGGTAGATTTTGATGAGTGTCTTCAGGCCAGCCGTGTGATGCCTCTCGTCGCGTGTAATGAGCACCGTCTCCGGTTCTATGCGATTTTTCAGAAAGACCGTCAGAAGATCCGAGTCCATGCTTCCCGGATCGAGAACGACGCACCTGGAGCTTGAGTCCGAAGAAACCACATAGGTATTCGAGAAACCTTCGAGGGACAATTGCGAATAAATTTTCACCAGAACCCCCGGACCCTGCTTCCTCGTATACCCAGAGCTTCCGAAAGATTGCACTGCGAGTACCGGACATTGACCCGCAGGGACTCCCGAAAGTCGCTCCCCTTTACGTTACAGTCATACACCACAACATTTTCTATTGTTGTATGTACGAATCGACATGCAAGCAGGTCGCTCGACTCGAATGAAGAGTCGCGTATGAGCGTCCCGTTGAAATTGACCTGCATGAGCGTGGCGTCAAAAAACGGACACGAGGTCAGGCTGGCGCAGGAAACCACCGAGGAGCGTATTCTGCTGTGCCTGAAAACACAGCGGTTCAGCTCTGCAAAATCGAAAAAACACAACGAGAGCACCGTGTCGGTAAAATCGCAGTCGTTGATCACCGCGCCGGTGAAGCTGCAGCCGTAGAGAGTTTTTCCCGAAAAATCGAGACCTTCAAGCTTCATGTGATCAAAGGCCACCCGATCTACCCGACTGCACTCGCGCAGCGATTCGGTAATCGACGCAGCTTCCCAAGTCGTTCGCTTCATTACCCGCTTCCACGTAGATGCTATGATGCTTGCGAATTACGCGCAAGTGGCATAGCCTGTCTCACTGAAGGTACGAGTCATGACAAGCTGTTTTTCCTGCGGGACTGTCCTGCCACCAACGTTTTTTCGAGGAGATCGGTGCCCGGAATGCGGTTCCGACGTTCGGGTCTGTCTGAACTGCACGTTTTACGAACCATCGGCGCACTGGGAGTGCCACGAAGTCATTCCCGAACGCGTTGCAGACAAGGATAGGGCTAACTTCTGCGACTATTTTCGTCCGAGGCAGGGTAATGGCAAAACAGATGCACCTCCCCGAGACGCACGCAACTCGGCCCGCGACGACTTCAACAAATTGTTCGGTGGGTAGAAATGCCGGTCGCGTTTATTGACTCTGGAATCGGCGGTATTCCATACGTCCTGACCGCACGAGACTACCTCCCGCATGAGCAGTTCGTGTATGTTGCCGATACCGCACTGTTTCCCTATGGAGACCGCACTGCCGAGTCGATCGTTCAGAGCGTTATCAGCATAAGCAGTACGCTTCTGGACACCTTCGCTCCGCGTGTCATTGTGATCGCGTGCAATACCGCGAGCGTATTCGCACTTCCGGTACTGCGCGACCGCTTCGATGTGCCATTCGTCGGTACCGTGCCTGCCGTAAAACCTGCCGCGGAACTGTCGAAAAGCGGAAACATCGCCGTGCTGGCAACAAGCCGGACGGTCGGGGCCGCCTATCTGGATCAGCTTGTCGAAACCTACGCGCGTGAATGCATTATCGAACGAATTGCGGGCAGCGAGCTCGTTTCTTTCGTAGAACAAGGGGGATGGCGCGCGTCTGTCGAAGAAATACGCAGCGCGATCATGCCAACGGTCGAGATGCTTCAGACCAGTCGTATAGACACACTCGTTCTCGCGTGTACTCATTTCATCTTCCTGAAGGAACAGTTTGAGTCTTTGCTCGGCCCGGACGTCACGGTCGTTGACAGCAGGGACGGTGTTGCGCGTCGAATCAGAACGCTTGTCAGTGACAGCGAAGAATCTGCGGCCGGTCAGACCGGGGCGAGAGCGGACATGCTGCTCTGCACCTCGCCCGACACACGCTACGAAGCACTCTCGAAACATTTCGGGTTCGACTATTCAGGAATTCTCGAAAACGAGGTGCCTTCATGACCGGTCGCACAACGAACCTGCTTGAGTTCGAGCGCATTCGCGAGGCTTTGATAGATCGTTGTCTGAGCCCCGACGGTCGCGAGCAGCTTGAGTTGGCTGGTTTCGCGACAGACGCGGACGATATTACGGAAACCACACGGTTCGTGTCAGCGTTCCGGAACACCATTCTCGAACACGAGGAGCCGGGTTCATACCGGTTTCCTGATATACGCGGGGTTTTCGATGTTCTGCGGGTCGACGGCAACACGCTCGAGGGGGAAGCCCTCGTCGCTTCTGCGCATTACGTCGTGTCAGCAGCCCGTATGAGCGCCTATGTCGCCGAGCACGACGAAACAGGGCAGCTGAACGAACTCTTCTCGGGGCTGACCATACCTACAGACACGGCAAAACACATACTTTCCATGCTGGACGACGCCGGAGACGTGCGTGAGGAACGGATCCCGGAGCTCAAGCGCCTGCGTGTGCGGATCCGTCAGGTGCAGGCGGACATTCTGTCGCGCGCGCGTTCATATCTGGCAGGATCGCAGGAGTTTTTCTCGAGTGACGAACCCGTCAGTAAGGAAGGAAGAACGGTACTGCCCATAAAAATGGACTTCAAGGGTCGTATTCCGGGAATCGTACACGACGTCAGTTCCAGCGGGCAGACCGTGTTCGTGGAACCCCTGGACCTCGTGGAGGTAAACAACGAACTCGCCGAGCTTCATGCAGAGTATCGCGCCGTCGTATACGCGGTATACACGGACCTGAGCCGCAGCCTTCGGGGTGTTCGCGAGGAACTTCACGCGTGCACGATCGCTGTCGGACGAGCGGATCAGTTGCGCGCGCGTGCGCGCTACTCCATAGACAACGACTGTGTAGCGGTTCGCACGGCAACAACGATTCGTCTGCTTCAGGCTCGTCACCCGCTTCTTCCTTCGAAGACGTGCGTGCCAGTTGATATACAGTACACAAGCCCGACCCGGTGTCTGGTCCTTACGGGTCCGAATACCGGAGGGAAGACGGTTGCCCTGAAAACCATCGGTCTGCTTGCGCTTATGCATCAGTTCGGCATGGAGCTGCCCGTAGCGCCGGGGAGCGAGCTGCCGGTATTCGACGCAATCTTTGCGGACATTGGTGACGAGCAGAGTATAGAACAGAATCTTTCGACGTTCAGCGGACACATGAAAGTCATTGCTGAAGTCATAGAACACAGCTCGGAACGCAGCCTTGTCCTTCTCGACGAGATGGGGTCCGGAACTGATCCGCATGAAGGCGGTGCGCTTGGCATGGCCGTGCTCGATCACCTGGTCTCTGTCGGATGTTTCAGTCTTGTCACGACACACCACGGCGCACTGAAACGATACGGATATACGCACGACGGTGTAGAAAACGCATCCATGGAGTTCGACGAAGAGAGCCTGGCACCCACGTATCGGGTTCTCGTCGGGGTTCCCGGAAGTTCTCACGCGCTCTCGGTTGCACGACGCAGCGGCATACCGGAACCCGTGCTTCAGGCGGCACAGGGCTACGTTGCAGACGGATCGGGGGACGTCGCCGCGCTTCTTCGCTCGCTGGAGAAGACGCAGCAGGAACTCGAAAACGACCGGCGGGCTGTGAAACAGGAGTTGCAGCGTGTTCAGCACCAGGAACACAAACTTCAGGAGCTCCGTGAAAAACTCGAAGCCGAACGTGCAGAGCTGAAAGAAGGCCGCGTACGGGAGCTTGATCAGTTTGCTTCGGAAGCGAGAAAAACACTCGAGAACCTTGTCCGAGAGCTTCGCGAAGGTGAGATTACGAAAGAGACGACGCGCCGAATCAAGCAGTTTAACCGGGATACCCAGCAAAAAATCGATGAACATCGCAGCACTCATGAGACACGCAGTCCCTCGAGTTCACCCGATGTACGCGTCAGCAATCTGCGAACCCGGGTCGAACCCGGAGATCGGGTCAGAATTCTGCCTGGTTCGGTAATCGGTACTGCCGAACGCCGCTCGAGGAAGGGGACGTGGTCGGTTCGAACCGACACGGTGCGAATGACCGTGAAGGAAGAAAACCTGCAGGTCGTAGACGAGCCCGAACGGCAGACCGGCACCGTTGTCATTCGCACCGACACCGGTGGATCGACCGGCGTATTTGAACTCGATCTTCGCGGTGAACGCCTCGCCGATGCACTCGATCGGGTCGAAAAACAGATCGACAGCTGTCTTGCATCCGGACGATCGTATTTTTCCGTATTGCACGGAACGGGCGAAGGAGTGCTTCAGAAAGGAGTCAGGGAGCTGCTTCGCACGCGCGGAGAAGTGGCCCACTTCGAGTATGCTCGCCCTGAAGACGGCGGAGCAGGCAAAACCCTGGTTACTTTGCGCTCCTGACCAGGGGAAATGCTGCGACGCGCGCGATCGAATTACAGAAAGAATAGATTTTCTCTTGAACTGAAAAGAGAGTACAGGTACACTGCAGGCATTCTGATCGGACAGTTCGAAATTGCTCTTTATACGGTCACCCGACCGACCGACAGACGCGAGCAATAACACTGTCAGTTTCAGCGGAACCGCATTTACGAACATAGAGGGGTCCATGGACGCACAAATCAAGGAACTGATCGAAACGATTAAATCTGAAGGTGTCGAAACTGCCGAGGCGAGAGCTCAGGAAATTATAGATGCCGCCCAGAAGCGCGCCGACGATATTGTTCACGCGGCAAAGCAGGAAGCGGACGAGATCCGGAAGCACGCACAGGAAGAGGCCCGAAAAGCGAAGCGAAGCGGCGAAGCTGCACTCGAGCAGGGAGCGCGTGACCTGATTCTGTCGGTTCGCAACAGGCTTGTTACCATTCTCGAGAGTGTGGTTGTTGACAAGGTCGACGCGGCGTACACCGAGTCCGTGCTTTCCGAAGCCATTGTAGCAGCCGTCAAAAACTTTGCCGGGGACGGCAGTGATCCGATAGAAGTTGTAGTACCCGAGAAATCGCTGCAGGCAATCGAGTCGGCAACGATGAAAGACCTTGGCGACGCAATCAGGAATGGGGCAAACATCGTCGGTTCCGGAACGGTGAAAAGTGGTTTTCGCGTATCGGAGCAGAACGGTGCGGTGTATTACGATTTTACTGCATCCGGACTGGCCGAAGCCCTGAGCGAACATCTGACGGCACGACTGCAGACCATCGTGCGGAACGCGGGCAAGACGGAGTAGCGAGTCTTGGCACAGTACTACTACGCAGTTGCGGCTTTACCGGGAATATCTCTCGATTCGGAACCACCATGGTCGCTCGAAGGATTTCTCGAGTTCGCCGAAGCGCAGTTAACCTCTTCCGATTTCGAGTTACTTTCTCGTGCCAGGCTGGAGCCGGAGGACGTGCGGCAGGAGCTTGATCCGCTCCGAAGCGGCGAAGAGCAGCAGGCGGTCTCTACGGAGTCGGACGCACAGTCCGTTGAAACTGTCGCAGGAAGCGGCGCGGCAGCTCACTGGGCGACCTTCGAGATGGCACTGCGCAATGCGCTTGTACGCGCCCGGACCGACGATCCGAACAGGCAGAACGCATATACCAGAAAAAGCGATTCTCCTGAAGACTCGCAGATACACGAGATCGTACGCGAGGCGCACGCTGCGGCGAACCCGTACGAGGCCGAGCGCATACTCGACAAGGCTCGGTACTCGTTCCTCGAAGAGCTCGAAGTCGGACATTTTTTTGATATCGATAGGCTTGTGGTGTACTACCTCAAGCTGCAGCTTGTTACCCGCAGGGCACAGCAGACGAGTGAAAACGGTCGGCGTGTGTTCGAGCAGCGATACGACTCGGTGCTTGAACAGATGGGTGCAATACAAAATCTGTAGGGGCGGTCTGAGATGTTTTGTACAATGTGCAGTGAATCAGGCGGCAGAGATACCGGAGTAGCGGAATAATGACGAACACAACAGGAAAAGTCTTTGGGGTAAACGGTAATATGGTTACCGTTACGTTCGAGGGGGACGTTTCGCTGAATGAAGTCGGATACATTCAGGTCGGTTCCCAGAAACTGAAAAGCGAAGTAATTCGTATTCGCGGAAACCAGGCGGAAATGCAGGTCTTCGAGCAGACCGGCGGAATTGGAGTTGGCGATACCGTAGAGTTTACCGGAGAGTTGCTTGCAGTAACGCTCGGGCCAGGACTCCTCGGTCAGGTCTACGATGGTTTGCAGAACCCGCTTCCGCAGCTTGCCGAAGCTGCCGGTTTTTTTCTGAAGCGCGGTCTGTATCTGGACGCCATTGACCGGGACAGTTCGTGGGAGTTCACCCCGAAAACTGAAAAAGGCGCTACGGTACGCGCAGGGGATACCATCGGCACGGTGCCGGAAGGCATTTTCGAGCACCGCGTAATGGTTCCCTTCGGTCTTGCAGGCGAATGGACCGTACAGTCTGTCGTATCCAAAGGCACCTACAAGGTTACCGATACCGTGTGCGAGATAGCAGACGCACACGGAAATACCAGATCCCTGACAATGCTGTTCGAGTGGCCCGTCAAGAGGGCGATTTCCGTCTTCGAGGAACGATACAAGCCCAGCGAACCCATGGTCACCAAGGTTCGTATGATCGATACGTTTTTTCCCGTCGCCCGCGGAGGTACCTACTGTATTCCCGGGCCCTTCGGCGCCGGCAAAACCGTACTCCAGCAGATTACCAGCCGGCACGCGGAAGTTGACATCGTCATTATCGCGGCCTGCGGTGAACGAGCCGGTGAGGTCGTCGAGACGCTTCAGGAGTTTCCCGAACTGACTGACCCCCGTACCGGGCGAACGCTCATGGAGCGAACGGTTATCATCTGTAATACCAGCTCCATGCCGGTCGCGTCTCGTGAGGCGTCCGTGTATACCGCGGTAACCATCGCCGAATACTACCGGCAGATGGGGCTTAACGTACTCCTGCTGGCAGACTCCACCAGCCGCTGGGCGCAGGCGATGCGCGAAATGTCCGGGCGCCTCGAAGAGATTCCTGGCGAAGAAGCCTTTCCCGCGTATCTCGAAAGCGTCATCGCGTCGTTTTACGAGCGGGCGGGCGTTGTTCGTCTGAAAGACGGTTCCATGGGGTCTGTAACCATTGGCGGGACAGTCAGCCCGGCCGGCGGTAACTTCGAGGAGCCGGTAACGCAGGCTACGCTGAAGGTCGTCGGGGCGTTTCATGGTTTGTCCAGGGATCGTTCCGATGCGCGCAAGTACCCTGCGATTCATCCGCTGGAGAGCTGGAGCAAGTATCCGAGCGCCATTAACGACGAGCTGGTCGCGTATTGTCGGGATATTCTGGTTCGCGGTAACGAGGTCAGCCAGATGATGAAAGTAGTCGGTGAAGAAGGAACCAGCCTCGACGACTACATTCTCTACCAGAAGAGTGAGTTCCTCGACAGCGTGTACCTGCAGCAGAACAGCTTTGATCCCATCGACGGATCAGTAACGATCGAGCGTCAGCGGCATATTTTCCGTATTCTCTTTGACGTTCTCGCTTCGGAATTTGATCTGCACGACAAGGATAGTGCGAGGAACTATTTCAACCAGCTTCGCCAGATATATCTCGACTACAACACGTCAGAATGGGAAAGCGATGCCTTCGGGAAAAACGAGAAGGAACTCAAAAAGCTCATCGACGAAAAAAAGAAGGGCTACGACCCGGTCGCTGAAGACATTCGAAAACGCGCCGGAAGCGCCGAAGGCTGATACAGAAGGAAACCGTAACTATGAAGAAGGTCTATTCAAGAATCGAAGAAATCTCGGGAAACGTTATTACGGTTACTGCCGATGGCGTGAGATACAGCGAACTGGCCCTGGTGACAAGCGGCCACGGGAAGAGTCTGGCAGAAGTCATTCGTCTTCGCGGCAATAAGGTCAGCCTGCAGGTATACTCCGGCGGACGGGGCGTCTCGACGGGCGACGAAGTACAGTTTCTTGGCAAGCCTATGCAGGTCAGCTTTTCCGAAAATCTTCTCGGCCGTATTTTTGACGGAAGCGGTCGTCCCCGCGACAAGGGCCCGGCACTCGAAGAAAACCTCATCGAAATCGGTGGCCCGTCAGTCAATCCCAGTAAGCGTATCATTCCCCGGAACATGATTCGTACTGGTATCCCTATGATCGACCTGTTTAACACCCTGGTCGAGAGCCAGAAACTGCCCATATTCAGTGTATCCGGCGAACCCTACAACGAACTGCTCTCGCGAATCGCCATGCAGGCCGAGGTCGATCTGATTATTCTTGGCGGCATGGGTCTGAAGTACGACGATTTTCTCTTTTTTCGCGACACCCTCGAAAAGGGCGGTGCCATGGATCGCACGATTTTCTTTGTCCACACTGCGAGCGACCCCGTCGTAGAATGCCTCATGGTGCCGGACATTTCACTCGCAGTCGCTGAAAAGTTTGCGCTGCAGGGAAAACGCGTGCTCGTGCTGCTCACAGATATGACGAACTTCGCCGACAGTCTCAAGGAAATCGCGATTACGATGGAACAGGTGCCGTCCAACCGCGGCTACCCCGGAGACCTGTACAGTCAGCTCGCCGCCCGCTACGAAAAGGCCGTTGACTTCGAAGGTGCCGGTTCAATCACCACCCTTGGGGTTACCAGCATGCCCGGGGACGATGTCACCCATCCCGTGCCCGACAACACCGGTTATATTACCGAGGGACAGTACTATCTGCGCGGAGGTCGAATCGAACCCTTCGGTTCTCTCAGTCGACTGAAGCAGATGGTCAATAACACAACTCGCGGCGACCATCGCGCGCTCATGGATGGAATGATCCGTCTGTACGCGAACTACAAGGAAAGCGTCGAGAAAAAGTCGATGGGATTCCGCATGAGTGAATGGGACCAGAAGCTGCTTCGTTATGGATCTCTCTTCGAGGCAAAAATGATGGACCTCTCTGTCAATATACCGCTCGAGGAAGCGCTCGATCTCGGCTGGCAGATACTGGCCGAGTGCTTCGACCCGGAAGAAACAGGTATGCAGTCAAAACTCCTGACGGAGTTCTGGCCCAAAAATGTAGAACGCAGTTCCGAACAGGAGAGCGCGTAGCATATGGCTCAGGTAAAGCTCACGAAAAATGAGCTGAAACACCAGAAAGACCAGTTGAAACGCTTTCAACGCTACCTGCCGACGCTGCAGCTGAAAAAGCAGCAGTTGCAGATGGTAATACGACAGGTCGAAGCGCAACGGCGCGAGGTGGAAGCGAAACGGACCCAGCTCGCGGATAATCTGGAGAACTGGATTGCGGTGTTCGCGGACGATGTCCGACTCGATCAACTTCTCACCGTCGAGCGGCTCGTAACCGATTCCGGAAACATAGCGGGAATCGATATCCCGGTGTTTGTGGAGCTGGAGTTCAACGTTGCCGAGTACGACCTCTACGTGTACCCATACTGGGTCGATACCGGAATCGTCCGGCTGAAAGAGATTCTGTCGTGCGATGCGGAACTTCGGGTGCTCGATCGGCAACTCGAAATCCTCGCCGAGGAACTGCGAATCACATCGCAACGAGTAAACCTGTTCGAGAAAGTAAAAATACCAGAGACCAAAACCAATATACGGACGATCCGGATTTATCTCGGCGATCAGCAGACAGCAGAAGTGGTTCGGGGAAAAATCTCAAAGAACAAGATCACACGAGGTGATGCATCATGATTGTTCCCATGAAGAAAGTCTCCGTGCTCATGCTTGCCTCGAGGAAGGACCGAACGGTGGAGGAGCTTGGCGAACTCGGTGTGTTACATGTCTCGGTAACCGAGCAGAAACACGACCCCGAAGCTTCGGGCATCGTCCATGACCTGGATCAGGTGAACCGGGCTCTTCGTCTTGTATCGGCAGAACCGCTGGAGTTCCAGGAAGTTCCTGACGCGCTCAAAGACGAACAGGGGCGGGTGAACCCGAAATCCGTTGCGGAGCGTATCCTCGAACTGGACGAGCGCCACGCAAGCCTTACCGATACCCTGGATCAGCTGTCAGACGAACGACGACGTGCCGAACCGTGGCAGGATGCCAATCCGGGCGATCTCGATGACCTCGACCGTGCCGGGTATCACGCGTATCTCTACGTACTTACGCCGGACCGATACGAGCGATTCGGTGCAGAAGGTACCCGGATTGTCGTCCGGCAGGATAAAACAAGCATTCACGTCCTCCTGGTACAGCGAAATGATCAGAAACCACCCGCCGGGTTCTATCCACGACCCGAGCGGTCCGTTTCCGAGATTGACGCTGCACGCGAACAGACCGAAACAGAGATTTCCTCCGTAGTCGGGGAAATGCGACGCCTTTCGTCGTTTTCGAGGACCCTGGTCGATGAACGGGAGCGACTCGAAGCACAGCTCGAATACCGTACGGTGCGAACGAATACGCGGGAAGAGGGCAGGGTTGCCTACATTACCGGTTGGGTTCCGTTCGATCTGGTACCCAGATTGCAGCGCGCGGCATCCGACCACGGCTGGGGATTACTCGTGCAGGATCCCGCTCCGGACGACGACGTGCCGGTTCACATTCGACGGAAGGGAGTTTCACGACTCATACAACCCGTGTTCGACCTCATAAAGACAATTCCGGGCTATCACGAGCGCGATATAAGTTTTCCCTTTCTTGTGTTTTTCACGGTCTTTTTCGCCATGATCATCAGCGACGGCGGCTACGGGTTGCTGCTGTTCGGGGCCGCTATCGGGCTTACTATCGGCATGAAACGAAAGGGAACGGCTGTTGGACCACCCGTTCTTCTGCTGTATGTGCTCAGTCTCGCAACCGTCTTCTGGGGCGCCGTCACCGGTGTCTGGTTCGGATACGAACCGCTCGCGCAGACGCCGCTACTCGGGTCTCTCGTTATCCCGGCGCTGGATAACTTCGAGCCAGTCAGTACGGAGAATCTGCTGTTTCTCTGCTTCACACTCGCCGCAATGCAGCTGTCGGTAGCGCATATCTGGAACACGATCGATGAACTGCGCGGTCCGCATAAGCTGAAAGCCCTCGGAGAACTCGGGTGGCTCGCTGTCGTATTGGCCGTATACAATCTGGTTCTGAACCTTGTCGTAAACGAGACTGCATATCCGCTGCTTGACGCAACACCAGTTGCGGCGGGGGTCGGCATTATTGCCGTCATCCTGTTCTCGAACCAGGAAGGTAATATCTTCAAAGGTATCGCGAAAGGGTTGTCTGTTCCGAACCTGATACAGACGGCGCTCAGCAGTATTAACGCCTTTGCAGATACGGTCAGTTACATCCGCCTGTTCGCTGTCGGCCTTGCAAGCGTCGAAATCGCGATCGCGGCAAATGAACTCGCAATTGGAACGGGGAATCCCGTAGCAATGATACTTATACTGTTAGTTGGACATACGCTGAATGTAGCGATGGGGGCGATGTCGGTTCTGGTACACGGAATCCGGCTCAATATGCTCGAGTTCTCGGGCCATCTCGGAATGGAGTGGTCGGGGAGCGAGTATAAACCGTTTCAATACGTTCGGCAGTCGTAAATCAAGAAGGAGTACACACATATGGATTGGGGATTATTGGCAGTTGGTTCGGCTTTGGCTTTTGCGGGTATCGGATCTGCAATAGGAACTGGTAGTGCAGGAATGGCTGCAGCAGGGGCATGGAAACGCTGCTACCAG
>SKKC01000032.1 GCA_007121695.1 Spirochaetales bacterium
CGACAGACAGATCGGGTGGCTCGCAGTCGCATTCTGCTGCGATCGCGTAGACAAGTGCATCCACAGCCCGAATCATTGCGTCCCCACCCGCCTCTGTACCGAGCAGCTGCCGCAGCCGGGCGGTCGCATCCTGCACCGCAGGCGCGGTCTCGAAATCGCGCTGTACAAGCGCGACAAGTTCGCCCACGCGCATCGCACCGCCCGGCAACGAAATATCGTGCCGCGAAGCCAGCGTCGCGTCGCGGAGCGAGGCGCGCCACATCGTGAGAAGGCGCAGATACCAGCGGTGTCTGCGCGACGGTGGCTGAGCCGAGAGTTTTCTGAGAGTCACAGCATGCTCACACAGTGCGTACGGCTCACCACGCCTGCTTCAGCAGGTCGTACAGCTCGCCTCCTCCGACAGGCACCGGCAGGAACCCGAGGGTCTCGAAGTCCGCAGCAGCATCTGCAACCCGCGAAAGGTCGTCGAGCGACAGATCGAGCTCCCGCAGTCGTGCAGGCAGGCCGGTTTTCGCGAGCAGCCTGCGGGACACTGCCGACGCGGCATGATTCCGTCGCTCGATCGCATCGTCGTGCTCCCGGTCGCCACCAGCGAGTGCCTGCGCGATTCGCCGGGACTTCTCGGGACGAACCGAATCAAAGTAATCGAGCACGTAGGGGAGCATTACCGTGCCGACCCACGACTTCGGTACGTCAAAATACGCGTTCGCGGTATAGGCGATCGCACCGCCTGCCCCCTGCATGCTGGTTGCAAGCCCGAGTGCGGACATGAAGCTCGCCTCGGCGGCACGGGCGCGCGGGCGTATGTCGTCGGGGGCCGCGATGACCTGATGTATGCACTCCGAAAGGACGGCTATCGCGTTCACCAGGAGCGTATCCGAGAACGCATTCGCCCGCGTAGACAGCATTCCTTCGACACTCGCGAGAATGGTGTCGAGGAGAACCGCAGCGTAGGACTTCCCGCTCAGACCGGCAGAGAGTTTGGCGTCGAACAGGGCAAGAGACATGCAGTTCGGTGGCAGCTTTACTACCCAGGGTTCCCGACCGGCGCTGCCAGTTACCACGCAGTAATCCTTGAACATAAGGTGGTTGCGACAGCTCGACGGCACTTCAATGTAGGGTACGGGCCTGGCCGATGCGCCGAGGGCCATGGCTTCGCGTACTGTCACGACCTGGCTATTGAATGCAGCGACGACGCGGGCAGCCGAAAGCACCCGCATGCCTCCCATTCCGATTACCAGTTCGCAGCGGCCTGCACGCGCAAGACCAAGCGCATGATTTATCTGTGAAGAATCGCTTCCACCGTCAAGCTCGTCGAATACAATGACGTGCTTTCCCGTCCGTTCGAGTTGAGACACGACCCGATCGGCCGCCCCCGACTCGCGGACCACGCTTTCGGTCAGCAGGACACACCGGTCGCCGTAGGATGCCGCTTCGGCGGCAAGACGGGAGAGCGAATCCGTGCCGACTATGGCCCGTCCCGGAATGTCGTATACGAGATCGTGCATCACGCAACCTCCACTGTTCACTAGAGCATACAGGATAGGATGATGAAATCAAGTAGATACACGAACGGGCGCTCGAAGGCGCCCGTCTGCAACAGTTCATCGTAGAAAATGTGGTGTCTGCACCGAGGGCAGACGAATCAGGACAGACCAAATACGTCCATTACACGGTCGGCGACTGTGTTAATTACCGCGTCGTCGATGTAGGCGGGATCCTGCAACTTTGCCCGCACCTCTGCAATACGATCGGCCCTCACGTCTTCGGTAGACCTGACTTCTTCCTGGAGACGAAAAACTTCCGCCTTCAGTCTGGCTTCGTCTGAAAACGCAACACTGTCAGACGGTGCAGAACGCTGGGGTTCCTGCGCCTTGCTGGTGCGGTTCAGGGGTTGATTCGGTTGTATCGGGCCAATTCCTTCGATCGTCATAAGACGCTGTTCCTTCCACTCTGTTTATCGACCACACGCCAGATAATCTTTATACCTGTAGTCTAATGTATTCCTGCCGCCCGTACAAGGACGGCACACTCTCCCTTGATCTGAGGTCGAGCGGTAAGAATCGCACGCACGTCCCGTACATTTCCCGCTACAATCTCTTCAAACGCCTTCGTCATTTCCCGTCCAATTACCACGTTGGCTTCAGGAAATACATCGGCAAGATCGTCCATCATCTTGACGAGTCTGTGCGGCGACTCATACACAACGAAACTCTCACCGCGCTCGACCAGCTCGGTCAGCCGCTTCTTTCGTTTACCCGACTTCGGACTCAGAAATCCGTCGAATACCACGGTACGCCCCACCGGCCCGGCAACGCTCACCAGGGTGGTGAGCGCCGATACGCCCGGAATCGGGATAACGATGTGCCCTGCATCCCGACACGCCTGTACGAGGCCCGCTCCAGGGTCGCTCACACCCGGGGTTCCGGCGTCCGTGACCAGCGATACGCGTTCCAGAGCTGCGATCCGGTCGAGAAGCGAGTCGAGAGCCTGCGGCGAGCTGTGCGCATGAAACGCTGCCGTCTGCACATGGATGTCGTAGTGCGACAGAAGCTTCCTGGTATGGCGGGTGTCTTCGCAGACGACGAGATCGCTGTCCCTGAGCGTCTGTATGCCGCGCAGCGTCATATCGTCGAGATTGCCGATCGGGGTGGCCACCACGTACAGCTCAGACACGACTATCCCTCCGTCTGAGCCGCGGTACACGAAGACGTAGCGCAGCGACCATGAACCACCCGGTCACGACTGCCGAGACCAGGATAAACCAGTCGCCAAACCGGGTGTATATCGTGGTAGGAAGATCGTCGGCAATCGGCACGTCGCGAACCATATAGGCCTCTTCGAAATACGGAAGTGTTTCGAGAATTCTTCCATGCGGGTCGACGTGCGCCGTCAGACCGCTTGCAGTTGAGCGCAGGAGTTGCCTGCGGTTTTCGACCGCCCGAAACATTCCCCCGGCAAAGTGCTGCTTGGCCTGTACTTCGGTAAGAGACCAGTAATCGTTGGTAATATTCAGAATAACCTCGGCTCCTGCTCGTACGAACTGTCGAACTTCGTTCGGAAAGACGTCTTCGAAGCAGATAGGGGTCGAAAACCGGAACAGGGGGTGTTCGAACACGGTCCGTTCACGCCCCGGCTCCCACAGGTTAATGTCAAAGGTCTGGAGCAGCTCGTAGATCTCCGGCAGAATATCGCGATACGGGAAGTACTCGGTAAACGGCACCAGTTTGATCTTCCGGTACGTCTCACGTCGTTCACCGGTATCGCTGAAAAGAACCGCCGCGTTAAAGCTGTTCCGGGCCAGCTCGCGACCACTGAGATCCCGAATCACCTCGTAGTCATCGTTTCCGGTAAGCAGCCATGTGCCAAGCGAACGTTGCCAGTCAAGAAAATCAAGCACAATGGGGGTCAGAAACCCGGGAGGATCTTCCGATGCCCACCGGCGAATGTTCGGTACGAAGGCCGTTTCTGACCACGCCACCAGATCCGGATTGTGTCGCATGCTTTCGTGCGTCAGTCGCTGCAGTATCGACAGCGTGCGCCGGTACTGCGCCTGACGCGGATCGGTATTCTGCTGAATAAGCGCGACGCGTACGCTTCGCTGTGGCTTATCCGCGTAATCGGCGTGGATCAACACAACATGTCCGACAAACCAGAGTGTAACCGCAACTCCAACACCGGTTGCTGCAGGCACGACGGCGCGAATGTACTCGGAACGACGTCGGGGAATCGCTTCCGCTGTATGCCATCCGACACAGCGTGAAAGCGTCAATGCAAGCCCCGCGTTTACCAGAAGCAGGACAAAACTGACCCCCCAGACGCCAGTCACAGACGCAAGCTGAATGAGCGGCGTATTCGCGTACTGGGAATGTGCCGTGAGAACCCAGGGGTATCCAAGAAACCCCGACGACCGGAGAAACTCGAACAGGGTCCACGAGAACGGCAGAATCAGCATGGACCAGCGCGGAAACCGTCGCAGGAGCAGCGTCACCGGCACCATATAGAAGGTGTAAAACAGGAAGAACAATACGACAGCAAACTGCAGCGACACGAGGTTAAAGGTCGAGAGCCAGAAGTTGGACAGAAGCGTTACCAGGGTACCAAAGACCACACCGTAGAACGCGCCACGCCCGCTGCGGTGGGTCTGCAGGACCATAAACAGCGGGACAAGCGCGATCCAGCCGAGCACAGGAACACCATCCAGCACACGGCTGTTTGGAAAGGCCAGCACCTGAAGGACGACCGACAGACCTGTACACACAAGGCTCCAGGACGCGACTTTCGAGCGGGGCCCCGGCCACGCCAGGGCGAGCAGACGGGCGCGGAACAGGCGTGGAGCAAGATAGCAGAACGCATTCACAGCCAGAAACGGAAGAAATCTCAGGAGCGCTACGGCTCGCTCGGTTTCGGTATCCAGCGCAAGGCGAAGCACACCGGTTTCTTCGATAAACCGGTCGACATAGTCCATGTTGGCGTTCAGCGCGTAAAAATACGTGAAGAGATAGAAAATAACTGACAACGACAGCAGAAGCTCCGGCACAAACAGAGCGCGCTGCAGTCG
>SKKC01000446.1 GCA_007121695.1 Spirochaetales bacterium
TTACATCTTTCAGGCGAAGTCCACTTCCCGCCTCGTCGCCCGAAGAGACGCTTTGCGCAAGGTCCCGCGCGTGCACGATTCCAACGATACGCTCGGGATCCTGATCGTACACAGGAAACCGGGAAAACCCGCGCCTGAAAATGTCCGGGAGGACTTCCGAGACGAGCGAATTCTTGTCCAGGCTGAAGACCTTGGTCCGGTGTGTCATGATCATGCTGACGGTAACGTCATTGAAGCGGAACACGTTTTTTACCAGCCATGATTCGTTGCTCGAAAGAACACCCATGCTCGCTGCATGGCGCACCATGGACAATATCCCTTCCGGCGTCGGCGTTCGACGGCGGGTACCGCCGGACAGGCGGCTCAGCGCGCTGCTGATGCTCGAGACGAACAGGACAAGCGGCAGGAACACCATCTCGAGAACCGATATGAGCACTGCGGTATAGCAGGCGATTCGCTCGTTATGAATTATCGCGATCTGTTTCGGGGTCACCTCGCCAAATATCAGCACAAGTATGGTCAGTGCTCCAGTCGCGATTCCCGGTCCGGTCGCGCCAAAATACGAGGTGGCAAGCACGGTCGCGAGGCTTGCGGCTGCAATATTCACAAGGTTATTTCCGATCAGTATGGTCGAGAGCAGACGGTCAGGCCGTTCGATAAGCCGCTGGACCAGCGCACCCTGTTTCGGCCAGCGGTCGGTGAGGCTGTGAAGCTGCGAGGGACTAAGAGAGGTATAGGCTGTTTCGACACCGGAAAAAAAACCTGAAAGCGCGAGAAGCCCGGCAAGAAGGAATATCCCCGTCACATCGACACCCGTTCCTGTCGAAGCAGACGCGTCCTGGGAGGAATAAGGGAGATGTTAAAATCTGGAAGAGGGTCGGGATCGTCCATGACCGTGCCTGCAGGCAACTATACCCGCAGGCAGTCGTATCGGCAAGTAGGCTGCGGGTGCCTCAGCTGACCTTGAGCACTTCGCCAATGACCTGCTCGAGCGTTTCTTTCGGCAGGGCACCAGCGGCCATCTGTGGTTTTTCGTCCATGGGAATGAACAGAATGGACGGGATGCTCTGTATGCCGAAGGCTCCGGCGAGTTCCTGCTCCTTGTCTGTATCGACCTTGTAGATATCGATCTTGTCCTTGTAGTTCTCGGAAAGTTCCTCAAGGATGGGTGCTACCATTTTGCACGGACCGCACCAGTCTGCGTAAAAGTCGATGATCGCAGGGCGATCACCCTTGAAGGTCCATTCGCTTTCGTTCTTGAAGTCGAATACCTTGTCTATGAAGTCTGTAGTCGTCATTTTCTGTGTCATATACGGCACTCCTCATAATTAATATATGAAATATAATATATAATATTGCATCTGGCAAGCCCTGTCTGTGATTCACAGGTACGGAGCGAGCAGTCGGGCTATCCCGTCCCTGACCTTCACGGGCAAGGGGCGGCCGTCGACTTCGTCGAGCCGTACCGGTCGTGATCTGTCGATGACCGATCGTATGTGACTGTCGAGTCGTTCGGCAAGCTCGGTTCCATAGCACTCCATGCCGAGCTCGAAGTTGAGCCTGAGGCTGCGTGGATCCCAGTTCGAACTTCCTACCAGCGAGTACGCACCGTCGACGACGAGCAGTTTCGTATGATCGAAGGGCGGGGGGCTCATCCATACATTGCACCCCCATTCGAGCACCTGCCATAACTGAGCCGCTGCTGCCCAGGCGACCAGCCTCAGATTGTTCTCCGATGGGAGTACGATGTCGACGTGCACCCCCCGCAGCGCGCAGGTATTGAGTGCGGATATAAGCGACCGGTCCGGGAGAAAATACGGGGTCATTATCCGTACCGACTCTTTTGCGACGTTCAGCGCGCCCTGAAATGCCATACTCATTTTGTCCAGATCCTGATCCGGACCGTCCGGGATTACCCTGCAGCACAGACTCCCGTTGGTGTAGTCGGGAGCCGAAAACCACGGATCCCCGAACAGGTTCTCCCCGGTGGTGAAGACCCAGTCTTCGACAAAGGCCGCCTGCAGCTCTGTCACTATGGGACCTCGGACCCGAAAATGCATGTCGTGCGTCGGATGCGTCGTGTTTCCCTCTATAATGTGATTCGCCCTGATGTTCATGCCACCGGTGAACCCGAGAACGCCGTCGACCACCATGATCTTCCGGTGGTTGCGGAGGTTCAGATACGGCGAACTCGACGGCAGCAGGCCCGACATGAACGTCGCGGTCCGTACCCCCCGCTTGCGTAATCGATAGGTAATCGGAGGCATGGAGTAGCGCGCGCCAGCGGCATCAATGAGCACCCGGACCGCCACCCCCCGGGCGGAAGCCTCTGCGAGCGCGTCCTCGAAGCGGTGACCCAGGCGGTCATTCGAGAAAATGTACACCGTGAGCGTGACCGACTTCTTCGCCTGCGTAATCGCTTCGAGCATGGCAGGGTAGGCTTCGTCGCCGTCCTTCAGCGGCTCGACGCTGTTGCCTTTCAGAAGATGCAGTTGGGTCAGCATGCCGGTCAGACGCGCCATTTCGACCAGATTTACCCGGTCCTTCGGAATAAAGGCTTCGAGTTCTTCCAGGGAGCAGGCAAGCGTACTGAGCGATGTGAGATGGTTCAGCTCCGTTCCCCGCATGCCGGCTACCTTTCGGCGAATGCGGTTAATACCGAGCAGGACGTACAGAACCGGGCCAACGAAGGGAGCGAGCCAGCACAGTCCGACCCAGGCGACCGCGGCACGACTATCGCGCTTGTACAGCACCGCGTGGACCGACGCAGCGAGGGACAAACCCAGCCCGAGGGCAGCAGTCAGAAGAGGCCATACGGAACGCAAAACGTGCACTGCAGTATCTACCATGTGTGAACCACCTCATATTCTCACGTCGGCGGAAAGCTGCCAAGTAATCGACGTTGCCCAATCGCGCTGGCTTTGCTACATTTTAGCGTCACATCAACAAAAAACCGCAGCAGTATACGGGATCTGCGGTCTATGCAATTCACATAACACACACGGGAGGATTGGCCATGCCAGTCACAAAACACAAATTCGAGACGGAAGTCTCACAGTTACTGCAGCTGATTATCCACAGTCTGTACTCCAACAAGGAGATCTTCATACGGGAGCTCGTCTCCAACTCGAGCGACGCTCTCGACAAGCTCAAATACCTGACGCTCACGGACGACGACTTCAAGTCGCTCGCATTCAACCCCCGCGTAGACATCGAGTTCGATGAAGAGGACAGCAAGACCATAACCGTCCGCGACACCGGAATCGGGATGAACGAGGAAGACCTGATCGCGAACCTCGGAACCATCGCCTCGAGCGGGACAAAGAACTTCATCGGCAGTCTGACCGGCGACGCGAAACGTGACTCGAATCTCATTGGCCAGTTTGGTGTAGGGTTTTACGCGTGCTTTATGGTTGCCGATAGAGTCCAGGTCATTACCCGAAAGGCCGGTGACGAGAAGGCCTGGCGTTGGGAAAGCGACGGAAAAGGCGAGTTCAGCATAGAGCCGACACACAAGGACTCGCATGGAACCGATATTATTCTCCATCTGAATGATGAAGGTAAAAGCTTCGCCTCACGCTGGCGCATCGAGGAAGTGGTAAAAAAGTACTCGAACCACATCGCCTTTCCGATCTTCCTGCACTACGAGAAGAAAGAGTACGACGACACGGGTAAGGTAACCGGTTCAACTCCAGTCAGCGACCAGGTAAACTCCGCGAGCGCGCTCTGGAAGCGGTCGAAGTCGGAAATTACCGACGAGGAGTACAAGGAGTTCTACAAGACGATTTCCCACGGAGACGAAGAACCGTTGTTCTGGCTCCATACGCAGGCGGAAGGAACGCTCGAGTACACGACGCTGTTCTTTGTGCCGAAACACGCGCCCATGGACATGTACTACGTCGACTACCGTCCGGGGGTAAAGCTCTACGTAAAGCGTGTGTTCATTACCGACGACGAAAAGGAGCTCATGCCCGCCTACCTCCGTTTCCTGCGCGGTGTTATTGACAGCGAGGACCTGCCGCTGAACGTGAGTCGGGAGATCCTGCAGGAAAACCGGGTGCTTGCAACCATCAAATCGCAGTCGGTCAAGAAAGTGCTCGCCGAACTCGAGCGCATCGCGAACAACGACCCCGATACGTTCAAGGAGTTTATCGCGCAGTACAACCGTCCGCTCAAGGAAGGCCTGTACTCGGATTTCGCGAACCGCGAGCAGCTTCTGAAGCTCATTCGCTACAAGAGCTCATCGGTAGACGGCATGACGAGTCTCGCCGACTACAAGAGCCGCATGCTCGACGACCAGAAGGCGATTTACTACATAACCGGCGACAAGGAACATAACCTCAGGAACTCTCCGCTTCTCGAGGCCTACCGGAAGAAGAACATCGAAGTCCTGATCATGGACGACGACCTCGACGAGATCGTGGTGCCGACGCTCGGTGAGTACGACGGGGTAGAGCTCAAGCCGGTGAACCGCAGCGACGCGGGCGAAGACATAAAAGACGAGAAAGACGAGCAGAAGGAAGCCGAACTCAAACCGGCGCTCGAGAAGGTAA
>SKKC01000141.1 GCA_007121695.1 Spirochaetales bacterium
CGCGTCGATATTCGTGTGATAGTCGAAGCGGATTTCGGTCGTACTGAAGCGCTTCAGCTGCCTCAGAAAGCGGCGGAGCGCCGGGCGCTGGAAGGTCACCATCGCCAGAGCTTCCCAGAAGAGAACCCACCCGCCAATGAACAGACCCTCGGTCACAACCCGGCCAATGACGTTACCCGGCAGCACCGGTTCGCCGGCGGCGGCAGCGAGCAGGACAAGCAGCCCACCGATCGTGTACCAGACCGCGCGCTTGTAGATCTGTCTCAGATCACGCTGTTCCCACCAGAGCTTGTTCCTGAAATAGCTGGCCATGCTGTCGCGGAGCAGCGTCTCCATCTGTGGATTCGGACTTTCGTCGACCGCGAACACGATCGCAATCCGCTCGCGTGGAGGAATGTCGTCGGCACAGTTCAGAAGAAAGTTCACCAGATCTTCATCCATGTCCCGACGCATGAAATACGAACTGTCCCACTCGTTAAAGGCGTAGAGATACTTCTCGAGCTTTACATCGATGAGATACGAACCCGTGTCCGGATCGGTCCTGTAGACGCGACTCAGGTATTCCTGCTGCTTCATGCACGGTCGGCAAGGACGCGGGACAGTTCTGCGGCAATCCTGGTAAACGCCGCTGCCTGCTCGGACTCCGGTTCGGCACGTACAACGGGAATGCCGATGTCGCCCGCCGCGCGCACCCCGTAGGCAAGGGGAAGTTCCCCAAGGAAGGGAACCCCCATCTGCTCTGCTGCGGTGCGGCCTCCCCCGTGGGCAAAAATCTCTTCGCGATGGCCGCAGCCCGGACAGACGAAATAGCTCATGTTCTCGACAATGCCGAGAACCGGCACGTCCACCTTGGTAAACATGCCGTTGGCGCGCCGCACGTCGGCAAGAGCAACTTCCTGAGGGGTCGTCACGACGATCGCGCCGGTGAGTTTGAGCTTCTGCACGATCGTCAGCTGTATGTCGCCGGTTCCTGGTGGCAGGTCAAGAATGAGATAGTCGAGTTCGCCCCAGACGACGTCGGAAATAAACTGGTTTATCGCGCCACTTGCCATGGGGCCACGCCAGATCATTGCGTCTTCATCGTCCACGACAAAGCCGATAGACATGAGCAGCACTCCGTGCGCCTGCACGGGGTAGACCTTCCCGTCGGCAAAGCCCGGTTTTTCGTCGACACCCATCATGGTCGGTACGCTCGGCCCGTAGACGTCGGCGTCCATTAAACCGACCGAAGCGCCCGACTGCGCGAGTGCAACAGCGAGATTGGTCGCGACGGTAGACTTCCCGACCCCGCCCTTGCCGCTCGCCACCGCGATTACGTGTTGCACGCCAGCCGGTTTCCCCGGACCCTTCTGCTGCGCGCTCTGCTGCGCGGCACGCTGCGCCGACGCAGGCTGCGGCCCGACCACATCGACCTGTACCTCCACGTTCGGACCAAGCGCATCGGTCAGACGTGTTTTCGCATCATCCCCGATTGCCTTCCGAAGCGGAGTGACGGGCTTACTGAGGCGCAGGGTAATGTCGACCGCTGCGTCACCAATGCGAATGTCCTCGACGTATCCGAGGTCGACTATATTGTGCTGCAGTTCCGGGTCTTCGACCAGCGAGAGCAGCGCAGTGATTTCTTCCTGTGTAGGCATTTCCATACGTTAGTCACTATACTGGCCACGTTCAGTCACCTTCAAGCCGGGAGCAGCCATGACCATTCTGACCAGTATCGAAACGCTCCCGCGTCACCTCTACCCGCACACGACAGATCTCCTTGCACGCGTATTCACCGACGGGACCGGCGGATACGCGGTACTCGACGCCGAACCTCGCAATGCGACATGCGCCGCGCTTGTGGTGGGAGACTTCGTCTATCTCGGTGGGTCCCCGAATGCGGCCTTCGTGAGAGAACTCGCACAGCATCACGACGAAGAGCTTCACATTATGCCTGCGTCGCGGGAATGGTGGGACGCACTCGAGTCAGACAGGACTGTTACAAGCAGCCGCTATACCCGGTACGCGTTTGATACGAGCCGCTTCGACTGGGAGTTTTTTTTCGCGGCACAGCCGCACGAGCAGGCGCACGCTGAAGCATCCGGAGTTCATGTCGAGCGCATAACCATGGCCCACGTGACCCGCCATGGAGACGAAGACTGGTTCGACGACCTGATCTGCCAGTTTTCCGGACCGGAAGATTTTCTCGACCGGGGATTCGGATTTGTAGTTATCGAGAATAATGAAGCCGTGTCCGGCGCCTCGAGTTACGCGGTCTACAATGGCGGAATCGAAGTCGAGGTCGGCACCCGCCCCGACCGCCGCGGTCGCGGCTACGCGACGCTCGCATCGCGTGCGCTCCTGCTCTGGGGCCGCGAGACCGGAACCTTCGTCGCGTGGGACGCCGCGAACGAGACCTCGAAGCGGCTGGCCGAACGGCTCGGCTACCGGGACGCCCGAGCCTACGAGTGCCTGTTGTACCGGCTGCGAGAAACGTGAATTTCCTCTACCATGCAGTCTGACACACGAGGCAGGAGGGACCACATGCCGCGCGTTGTAACAGTCGCTACCACTCAGATGACCTGTTCATGGAACTGCCAACGGAATCTTGCGACAGCCGAACGACTGGTTCGATCGGCCGCTTCAAACGGAGCGCAGATTGTACTGCTGCAGGAACTGTTTGAAACGCCGTACTTCTGTCAGACTCCTGACGCCGCGCACCTGAACCGTGCAACGACGATCGACACAAATCCCGCGATTGCGAAGTTCCGCAGGATTGCGCAGGAACTGGGGGTGGTTCTGCCGATCAGCTTTTTCGAGCGTGCAGGACAGGCCCGGTTCAACAGCGTCGCGATTATCGATGCCGATGGAAGTGTTTGTGGCGTATACCGCAAAAGCCACATACCCGATGGACCCGGGTACCACGAGAAATTCTACTTCAGCCCTGGCGATACAGGGTTCAGGGTCTGGCAGACCGCATACGCGACAATAGGGGTCGGCATTTGCTGGGATCAGTGGTTTCCGGAATGCGCACGCAGTATGGCTCTCATGGGTGCCGAAATCCTGTGCTACCCGACAGCCATAGGCAGTGAACCACACGACCCGGACATCGATTCGCGCGAACACTGGCAGCGCGTACAACAGGGCCACGCGGCGGCAAACCTCGTGCCAGTTGTCGCCTCGAACCGAATCGGCACGGAAGCACAGGCACACTCCAGCGTTACATTCTACGGCAGTTCGTTTATTGCGGACCAGTATGGCACCAAGCTGGCCGAGCTGGACCGTCTGCAGGAAGGTGTGGCGATAACGGAACTGGACCTTGACGCCATCGAACAGATCCGGAGCTCCTGGGGGGTCTTTCGGGACCGACGACCGGATCTGTACGGTCCCGTGATGCGGCTTGACGGGGAGGAACAAGCGAAGTCATGAACACGCTGCATGGCACCCCTCTCGTCGACGGATTTTCCATGCCGGGTGAGTGGGAACCCCACGAGCGCACCTGGATGATCTGGCCGGAACGGACGGATACATGGCGACTCGACGCGCGCCCGGCTGCGGAAGCCTTTGCCGCTGTCGCAACAGCCATCGCCGGGTTTGAACCTGTGACGCTCTGCGTATCGGCGACACGGCTGGAGCACGCGCGGGCAGTCCTCGCCACGGTCACCGATACCGTCCATGGTTCCCGCCCTGTGCATCCCATAGACCTGCTGCCCCTGGAAACAGACGACGCCTGGATGCGCGACACGGGCCCTTCGTTTGTGCGGCGACCTGGAGAGGTTCGCGGGGTCGACTGGGAGTTCAACGCCTGGGGCGGTCATACCGGTGGACTATACCACCCCTGGGACCGCGATAACGCGGTCGCACATGCGGTACTCGAACACGCTGGTTGCCATCGCTACCATTGCGCCGGATTCGTCCTCGAGGGCGGATCTATACACGTCGACGGTGAGGGCACCGTGATCACGACCGAAGAATGCCTGCTCAACCCCAATCGCAATCCCCACCTGAACCGGCACGAGATCGAACTGAACCTGCGCGGGTACCTCGGCGTTCAGCGAGTAATCTGGCTCCCGGCGGGGCTGTATAACGATGAGACCGACGGCCACGTCGACAATCTCTGCTGCTTTATCCGGCCGGGTGAAGTGCTTCTTGCGTGGTGTGACAACCCGCACGACCCCAACTATGTTCGCTGCCGCGAAGCAGCGCGGGTTCTCGAAACAGCGACCGACGCGCGTGGACGCCTCCTGCGCGTGCACCGCGTTCCAATCCCCGGCCCCCTGTTCGCCAGCGCTGTGGAACGCGAGAGCCTGACAATGGGGTCTGGCAGCAAGCCGAGGTGCGAACACGACCGCCTCGCAGCATCCTACGTGAACTTCTATCTGGCAAACGGAGGGGTTATTGCACCCCGATTCGACGTGCCTGAGGATGCCGAAGCGATGCTGATTCTTGAACATCTGTTTCCGGATCGACGGGTCGTCATGCTCCCCGGCCGCGAAATCCTGCTCGGCGGAGGAAACATGCACTGCATTACCCAGCAGCAA
>SKKC01000336.1 GCA_007121695.1 Spirochaetales bacterium
ACGATGTAAACCACGGCCGCCGAAAGCGAATCCCGAGTAACGACGCGAGGCAGTCTGCCACAAAAAACCCGGCGTTGTGCCGGGTTTTTGCGTAGGCTGCACCAGGATTGCCCAGGCACAGCACAATGGTGCGCTGTTCGCCCACTCCTACTCGTCCGTATCCTCACCGCCGTGCTCGGAGGGAACCTCGGCATCCAGAGCTTCTTCAGACTCTTCGTCTTCGGTGACTTCTGCCGCCGGGACGGTACAGACAGCGACGATCTGGTCACCACTGTTCAGAATGGAAACTCCTTCCGGCGGTACGACGTCGCTTATGTGAATGGAGTCACCGATTCCAAGATCGGAAACGTCGACCACGAGATGTTCGATGAGATCCTTCGGTAAACACTCGATTTCCACTTCGTACAGCGGGTGCTCGAGTATGCCGCCTTCGCGGGTACCCCTGGCCGAACCTGTGACGTGCAGGGGAACGTGGGTTCGTACTGCTTTTCCGCGTTCGATCTCATAGAAATCGATATGGAGCATTTTCCCGGTGAGAATGTCTTCCTGATAGTCCTTGATAAGAACATCGTAGCTCTTATCCCCAGCCTTCAGTGTAATGATCGTGCTCTCTGAGACGTGCTTGAACTTGCGACCGAACTCCACCGCATCTATGGTAATTGCGACGGGTTCCTGATGGCCGTAAATGATCCCCGGGATCTTACCGGCTTTTCGCAGGCGTCGTGCCTGTGAGCTCTTCCGCTCGGCTCGTATCGATGTTTCCAGTGTCTGCTGTTCCATGTGTCTTCCAATCTCCTTAAACAGTGCCTGTACCACCTGTCCACGGATGCATGTCGCAAAACACGCCTCCGACGGGGTACGAGGCCGGTAGCTGGGACGGCAGGATTCGAACCTGCGAATGCCTGGATCAAAACCAGGTGGCTTAACCGCTTGCCGACGTCCCAATTATATCCTTTTTTTCACCTGATAAGCCATACCTGAATCAAACAAACAGTTCGATCAGGGCATGCTAATCGTCTACAAGTTCAGTCACCAGCTCGTCGGACTCGGCAGACGTTTCGTAGGCCTGCAGTATCCGGAACTGCAGATCGTTCCGAAAGTCCGAATGAATGGGATGTGCGACATCCTTATATTCACCTGTCTTGGTCTTTCTGCTCGGCATTGCGATGAACACGCCAGTCTTACCTTCAATGACTTTCACGTTGTGTACAACGAAACAGTCGTCGAACGTAACCGTCACATATGCCTTGAGTTTGCCCTCGGCGGCGACTCTCCGAACACGTATATCGGTAATTTCCACTTTTTTCTACCTCCGCGTCACGTTTCGAAACCAGTGCGGTTTCTCGATGCCGTACCTGAAGCCACACCGTCTCTTCAGGCTTTGTGAAAACGTTTGTCACGCTTTTGCTGAACACCCCGTCTGCCCCCCGACATACGGGTACCCCAAACGTTTACACAATTGTGTGCGGTACGGACGTAAAAAAAAACTGTAAAAGACCATGTTCCGAGTGCCGGACAATCTCGCATTATACTGCAAAGAAGCGTCGTGTCAAACCGCGATGCCGACGTTGACGCAGTCATGTCTTGGTTCTAAAGTACCCGTGAGAGGAGAGTTATGAACCGTTCACCCGATACCCCGGATCCCGATGACGATCTCACCGACGAGGACGATCTGTTCGAAGACGACGAAGATCTGGAAGACGACGATTTCGATGACGACGACTACGACCCGGTAGACGAGGACGAGCCTGCCTTCGATATCGACGACGATTTCATGAATGACGATGACGACGACGACTACCTGGACAATGACCTCGACGACGACTGGCCCGCCGACGACGACGAGTGATCTGTCGTCTCGTACACGTGGGGACTGTGAAACCATAGTCGCTCAAGATCGTAAAAGTCTCTCAGGTCTTTCGTCATGAGGTGAACAACAAACCATCCACCGTCCATGACGGTCCACCCTGCTTCATCCGGACGGCGATCCGGTATTCGAACTGCCATATCCTTTTCATCGCAGTAACCGTCGAGCGTATCGACCAGACCTCTCAGAAAGGCAGTGCTGCTGACAGTTGCAAGTACGAAGTAATCCGCAATGGATGACTGGGCGGAGATATCAAGCACCGTCACGTCACCCGCATTTCGTTCTTCAAGCATTCGTGCCAGATCGATTATCCGCTGCTTATTGTCGTACATATCGTCCATCAAAATCCTGTCCCAGTATAATTGTCACATCGTGCTCCTGCGCCGGATCGTCATGAATTTCGGTCCGTATACGATCGGCGCGAATTACCTCCGCGACTCGACGAGCCATTCGCTCGTCGCCGCGGTGATCGATTACTTCAGTCGTTCGCAGCTGGCTGCTCTCGGCGTTTCCGAACTCTCGCACATCGAAGATTCCAAGGGCCTGAAACAGATCTCTTGTCCTGCGCGCCAGCCCATTCACCTCGGTCCCGTTCAGTATTTGCAGTACGATTATGTCCCTGTCCCCGGCAATCTGCTCTGCACTGCGAAGGCTTTCGCGCACCTGGTTTACCGTCTCTCTGAGCCACTGACCCTCGAAATGAGGGAACAGAAGTACCCGGGACTCACCCTGCACTTCAACCGTCCGAAACGTTCCAATGATCCGCTGCCGAATTATGCGCTCAGCGTCTATGCGAGCGATCTGTTCACTTAAACTCGCGAGAGCGCGGGCGTCCATATTGGTCTGCACCGTGTCGTACAGCAACGCACTGCCGGTATCTGTCTGCAGCAGATCGGCAGATCGGGCAAATGCCTGAAACAGCGACTCGGTAAAGCTCTGCCTGCGGCCACCGGTATCAACCGGACGTTCGTCGGGCCGTTGGTAGGAAAGATGCACCAGCGCTTTCGGTCCTTCGAGCGTCACGTTGCCACCTGGAAGCAGTACCGGATCCGGCTGCTCGAAGTCCTCGACAGACTCTCCGAGAAACAGTTCCATTCCGCCAAGAAAATCCACAAGTCGTTCGAATCCTGTCCTGTTCAAGTGTAGAAAGAAGGGAATATCCAGCGCCATCATATCGGAAATCTGGCGACGATAGGATTCCATTCCCTCAGATCGGAACAACTCGTCGATACGATCGGTACGCCCGAGTCGTGTCATGACTGCACCGGTATCTCCGGGAACATCGAAAATCGCTGCGCGCGAGGTTGTCGTATCGTATACGATCACCTGCGTCAGCAGCGGAGTTTCACCTTCGTCGCCAATTACCAGCAGGAATGGAATCTGCTCCGAACGATTGGCACGATCCGATATCTCGTCACCCCGAACCTGGAGATACACGTAGTAGAAGGTGCCTCCGAGAAGCGCGATAATCAGAAGTAGAAAAACAACGGATGTATCAAAATGTGCTCGCATTCTCACGTCGTCCTTTTACTGACGAAGTCTACAGGGCATGTACAGGTCCGACAATACGTCACAGGCCGTACAGCCTCCGGTGCTGAATGATCTGCCAGGCGGCAGGTGGCACCAGGTCCCGGACGTTCAGGCCCTGCTGTATTCTGCTCCGTATCACAGTCGAAGATACGGGAAGCGGGACATGATCAATGACCACGGCCGACTGTATCCCGGCTCGCAACGCCGCAGGAACCGACTTCAGATAGTCTTCGGTCAGAAAGGAACGGGGATCATCGCCTGTCGGGTGCCTCGTAAGCAGAAGTGTCACCATCGAGAGAAGCGCTTCCCAGTTATGCCAGGACGCAAAGTCCTGCAGCAGGTCCGTGCCCACGATCAGGCCGACAGGTTCCTGATCAGGCGTTTCGCGTCGTATCCGTTCAATTGTGGGAAAGGTGTATGACGGCTCTGTGTGGCTCAGCTCCCAATCGAGTACGTCGAGATATGGGCGCTCAGCAATGCAGGCGTGTATAATGGCGAGCCGTGTTCGGGAATCGGCGCTACCGCTGAGACGTTTATGCGGAGGTCGCCCCGCCGGTACAAAGTACACCGTATCGACCCACGAAATGCCGCGAGCAGACTCTGCAACGTGCAGATGTCCGATATGAAGTGGATCAAACGAGCCACCGAAAACTGCAACCCCCATAGGTTCAGGAACTCCTCTGTGCGTACACGAACTCGATCATGCGCGCGGTCAGCTCCTTCAGGCCGTTTCTCGTTGCGACACTTACACAGAACACGTCTTCGCCAGGAAACGCATCGCGCAGCCTGACACACGCTTCCTGATCGGCGATATCGGTCTTGTTGCCAACGAGGATACGTTCTTTCTCCGCAAGACCGTCGCCGTACCGCACGAGTTCACGCTCGAGCAGGGCAACCGTATCGACCGGATCGCCGTCCGACAGATCGAGCAGATACATGATTTTCTTTGCCCGCGATATATGTTTCAGAAAGCGTGTGCCAAGCCCATGGCCATCGGCGGCTCCTTCGATGATGCCTGGTATGTCGGCGAGGACAATATCCCTGTTATCGTAGCGCACCACCCCGAGCTGAGGCGTCAGCGTTGTAAACGGATAGGACGCGATGCGAGGCCGCGCGTTACT
>SKKC01000407.1 GCA_007121695.1 Spirochaetales bacterium
TGTCCGGTACCCGGGTTCCCTGACAATCTTGAAGATCTCGACCGTCTTGTCGTAGACCTCTGGCACTTCGAGTTCGAAGATTCGCCGGACAAAATCGGTGTGAGTGCGTGAAAGAATTATCTGCAGCCCGGTAGGAGTCTTGGATACCTCGTATATCAGGGCCTTGATCCGGTCGTTTGGTCGGTATACTTCGCGGGGGCTCTGGTAGCGCTTCGGCATCATGCCTTCGGTTTTTCCGAGATCGACGAAGATGTTGCCGTTGCGTTCCCGCTGATAGTACCCGATGATCATTTCCCCGACTTTGTCCTTGTACTCGCTGTACAGGGTATCTTTCTGAATTTCGCGCAGGGTCTGTCGGGCTCGCTGCTTGGCGCTCTGCACGGCCACGCGGTCGAACTCACTGGGATCGATCTCGATAAGAAGTTCGTCGCCTATTTCGCATTCGTCGTTCAGTTCGAGCGCCTCGCTCAATGCGATCTCGGTGGCGGGATCCATGACTTCGTCCACGATCTCTTTCTGCGCGTAGAGCGTCACGTCCTGACCGTCATCGCTGAATCGGACAACTGCATTGTCGTCATGCCCGAACTTTCGCTTGTACGCGGCGAGAAGAAATTCCTCGATGGTAGTCATGATCAGGTCTTCGCTGATCCCCTTATCACTTACCAGCTGGCGAATCGCCTCGGCTAATTGAGCAGACATGGTGTGTTTCCTCTGTTCCTTCAGACCGCGTCGTCGAGTCGGGACACGGTAATTTCGTCAAAGCTCATGCGGGTGCGGGTTCCGTCCCGCTCAAGCTCTATTCCGTCATTGCTGCACGAAACGAGTCGTGCTGAAAACCAGTCTCCGTCGCGGGGCAGAACCTTGATGCTGCTCCCGACAAAGGGACCGTACTCGGCAGGTTCTTTCAGCTTTCTGCCGATACCCGGCGATGATACTTCCATGCTTATATCACGTCGACCGGTACGCAGGGAAAGCCGGGGTTGTACGGTGCGGTGCACATTGGCGCAGTCGTCGAGGTTTACCCCGCCCGGTTTGTGCACGACAACAGATACCTGCAGGCGGCCATTCACAACCTGCTGATTCATGGAAACGAGGCTCATGCCCATTCCTCCAATTACCTGTTCAATGTCCTGCAAAAGCTCAGTGTCGCTCGTTGCCATAGTGTTACTCTTCGGGCAAAAAAAAGAGCCGATATCGAAATCGACTCCCTGCCGTTCCCGGTACTAGTTGTCTTGGAAGAGATTGTACCAATCCCCGGAAAGACATGTCAATCACGGAACTCAGTCCATGGCAATTGTGCGTGCGTGTACGGTTCGTGTTCCCGATGCGAGCAGGACGCCTGCACACGCGTGCACGGTGGCGCCGGTGGTGAACACATCATCGACAAGGCACACGATTTTGCCCGACAGGCGTTCACCCATGGAGTTCCGTACCCCGACGGCTCCCGCCATGTTTCTGGCACGATCTTCCTGGTTGAGCGATTTCTGGCTCCTGCCCTTCTTCCGGTACATCGCCTGTACCCACGGAATGCCACACCTGCGGGAGAGCTGCTTCACGACGACGCTTACGGGATCGAAGGGTCGACGTCGGATCGATTCGGGTCTGAAGGGAACGGGTACAAGCAGATCACACGGGGGAATACTGTCGGCAAGAACAGCTGCGAAATAGTCAGAGAGCTGTCGGTGGCCACGCCCCTTGAAATCGACGATCAGCGCGGCGGGCAGAGAGTGGTACAGAAATACGGAACGATGGCTCTCGAAAGCCGGAGGCGACTCTCTGCACCGACGGCAGACGTCGTACCCGCCGATGCGTGGAGCCCCGCAGACCAGACAGACATCGCTGTCGAGAAACTGCGCTTCGAGCGCAGGGCTGCATTCGGGACATATAAGACCACAATGGTCCGGCTGAAGCACAAGCGGCGAACCGCATGATCGGCACATCCTGTGCATAAGCCAGTCATCGAGTACTCGGAGATAGTTCATGTGTATCTATACAGTCCGAATTGTCAGTCTGATTGCAGCATCTTCTTCAGCTTTTGCAACAGGAGAAGCGCATCCACGGGCGAGGTGGTATCAACTGAAACTGAACGAATCGTATCCGCAACGATTTCTTCATTTCGAAACAGCGATAGTTCCTCCGCGGAGGTCGCCGGTAACTGTCTCGTCTGTACGGGTACGTGCCTGTCGGCGGAGCGGTGTTCCTGCAACAGCTCTGATGCACGATGCATGACGGCCTCGGGGATGCCTGCGAGACCGGCCACGTGTATCCCGTAGCTCTGCAGGGCCGCACCGTCCTCGACCCGCTTGAGAAACACAACGCTGTCTCCCTGCTCGTTGACTGCCATACGACAGTTCTTCATTCCCGCGAGTTTCATCTCAGTCAGTTCGTGATAGTGTGTTGCGAACATCGTGCGGCAGCCTATGCGATGCACGACGTATTCGCAGACCGCCTGCGCAATGGACAAGCCGTCGACCGTACCGGTCCCCCGCCCGACCTCATCCATAATGATGAGGCTCCGCTGTGTGGCCTGCCGGAGAATAAACGCGGTTTCGTTCATTTCTACGAGAAACGTGCTTTCGCCTCTGGCAAGATTATCTCCGGCGCCCACGCGACAGAAGATCCGGTCGGCGATTCCGACGGTCGAGTCAGCGGCCGGTACGAAGCTTCCTGTCTGTGCGAGAAGCGTGATAAGCGCGCACTGTCGCAGCCAGGTGGATTTTCCGGCCATGTTTGGACCGGTGAGCAGAACGAAACGATGCTCACCGGTGTCGAGGTTCACGTCATTCGGAACGAAAGAACCGGACGCAACGTGTGCTTCGACTACGGGGTGGCGCCCTTCGCGTATGACAAGTACCGGATCGTTCGTGATCTGCGGTCTCGTATACCCGCGAACCGTCGCCGTATAGGCGAACGATGCGAGTACATCGATGCGAGCCACGCGTTTCGCCGCATCGGCGAGCGAGGCGACAGAAGACTGTGCGCGGGTCCGTAGCTCGAGAAACAGTTCGCGCTCGAGCGCAATGATCTGTTCTTCAGCGTCGGCAATCTTCCTCTCGAGCCCCGATAGCTCCTCTGTCGTAAACCGCTCGGCATTCGCCATGCTTTGTCGCCGCCGGAAATGTGCAGGTACGGCATCTGCCTGGCTTCGCGTCACCTCGTAGAAATGACCGATAACCCTGTTGTACTTCAGTTTAAGCGTACTGAGCCCGCTGCGCGTTTTTTCCCGCTCCAGACAGTCCTGCATCAGCTGCTCACCGCCGCTTCGGACCTCGTGAAGCTCGCGAAGGTCTTCGTTGTAATCCGGTCGAATGAGGTTGCCTTCGTGTTCGACCGTCGACGGATTATCGACAAGAGCCGAGTCAAACAGATCGCCGAGTTCAGTCAGATCGGCGAGAACCAGTTCATGTTCTACCGGGTTCAGGAGATCGGCCGCAGAGTCCGTAATTCGGGCTCGCAGGTCGGTGAGAAGCGCGTATACCGTCTCGATCTGGTGCAACGAACGAGCGACCGCCTTCAGATCCTTCCCGTGCGCCCGGTCAAGCGCAATGCGAGTCGCAAGCCGCTCGATATCGGCGATCGATGCGAGTTCCCGGCGCAGCTCGTTCAGTCGTGCCTGCGAGCGGTAGAGCACCTCGACGCCGTCGAGGCGGTCGGAGATCTGCTGGAGATGTACCGACGGTGACGCGAGCCAGGACGCGAGCGTGCGGGCGCCCATGGCCGTGTGTGTGTTGTCTATTGTTCCCAGCAGGGAATACGCCCGATTGCCGTCCTGCATCGATCGCAGGACCTCGAGGTTGCGGAGCGTTGATTCATCGAGTACCGGTGTGTTCGATCGTAACACCGAGAACCCGCCGAGCAGGACAGGTTGCGAGCCGGTCGTTTCCTCGACGTAGGAAAGAAATACAGCCGCTGCACCAAGGATTGCATCCCGTTCCTGCACGCCAAAGCTTTTCAGGTTGGTAGTCCCGAGCGTGCGACACAGCGATTCAAGCCCGGCTGATATATCGAAGTTCCAGTCGGGAATTCGCGCGACCGGGATATCAAGGTCGTGCAGCAATCCCGCGCACGGCAGCGACGACTCGAGCAGGGTCTGTTGTGCGAGGATCTCTTTCGGCTGCGTGCGCGCGAGTACGCCGCGAAGGCTCTGCGCGTCATGCGCAGAGCCAAGCGGTTCGATAGTGAGGCTACCCGTCGAGATGTCTCCGTAGGCGCAGACGAGCGTCTGTTCGTCGGTATACCCGACGACCAGCAGACAGTTGCTTTCGCGACGATCGAGGTAGTCGTCGTCTATGGCCGTGCCGGGGGTGATTATTTCTACGACATCGCGCTCGGCGATGCCTTTCCCGCCTTCGGGCATGCGGGTCTGTTCGCAGATTGCCACTTTCCGCCCTGACTTGAGAAGGCGGGCGATGTAGCTGCGGCTCGCGTGATGGGGAACCCCACACATGGGAACTCCCTGACGCTGCGTAAGCGTGAGACCGAGAATACGGGACGCCTGCTCCGCGTCGCGCTGAA
>SKKC01000225.1 GCA_007121695.1 Spirochaetales bacterium
CTTGTCCCCAAGCAGTCCACCGCCGCGCGACGGCGCGACCTTAGCGATAAAATCCGAGGGAATGTGCACGATATTCGCTTCCCGTCCGAGTTGGGACGCAATGGTTGTGTGAATTGCATCCCAATCGAGTACATCATCGGATGTGACGTGATAGGCCTCCCCTGTCGCACGGGGATTCCCGAGCAGTGGTACGAAGGCTCGGGCAAAATCCTCGGTATGGGTCAAGGTCCAGAGCGACCGGCCGTCGCCATGCACGATAATGGGTTTTCCCGAGAGAATCCGTTCGGCCACGGTGAAATCGCGTGACCCGAACGACGAAGGCAGCCACCCGTCCGAGTAGGTGTGGGACGGGCGCACGATCGTAACCGGGAACCCGCTTCGTCGGTACTCTGCCAGGAGGCGTTCTTCGCACGCGATTTTCTGGCGTGAGTAATCCCAGAACGGATTGTGCAGCGGTGTTGATTCGGTTATCTGAAAGTGCCTCACTGGCTTGTGGTAGGCAGAAGCGCTCGAAATAAACACGAACTGCCGTGTACGGTTCTGATACAGTCGGATGTCGCGATCTATGTCTGAGGAAGAAAACGCGATAAAGTCAGTGACCGTGTCGAAAGACTCATTGCCGAGTGCAGCGGCGACCGCCTGTTCGTCTGTCGCATCGACCTGTATGGTCCGTACTCCGGGAATCGCGTTTCGATTTCCGCGATTAAGATGCCATACCTCATGTCCCACTCGAAGCGCTTCGCGTGTACAGTCAGCCGAAATATTTCCTGTTCCACCAATAAAGAGATGTTTCATGATGTCTGCGTTGATGAGAGTAACATCTGCCGATACAAGTTGTCGCGCCGGTAGAGCGTGTCCATTGGAGCCTGGTAGGCGTGCTCGATATTGTCCCTGGTACAAACTTCGCTGGTAGGGCCCACGAGCGGCACGGTATCTTTCCGGAACAGAATCGTGTGATCGCTGTATTTCTTACTGAGCTCAAGATTGTGAGCCGAATACATGATCGATGTCTCTGTCGTACGGCAATAGGCAAGGAGGTACTCGAACACCCGTTCCTTCTGGGGCTCCTCGAGCGCAAACACCGGTTCGTCCATCATGACGACGCGGGATCCGTACAGCAGACTGAAGGCAATGATGGCCCGCTGGAGCTGACCCTTGCTGAGCTCCTGCAGGCGTTTCCCGCGTGCTTCGTGTAGTTCAAGGACGTCGACAAGCTCCTGGAGAAACGCGTCGTCCTGCTTGTCCAGGGTACCCATTGCGTGAACCGCTTCGAGTAACTCTCCCGTTGTTTCATCAGCCTCGAACTCCATGTTCTGATAAATAAACGAAACCAGCATGTTGCGCGATTCCTCGAGCGACGGGTCCATGGGCGCGTCAGCGAACTCGCGTGTATCCCGACCAAAAAGCTGCACCGAGCCGGACATGGGCATAAGTCGCGCACCAGCAAGCAGAAGAAAAGTGCTTTTTCCGATTCCGTTTTCTCCGATGAGGGCTGTCATGCCCGCGGGTACGCGAACGGTGAGGTCGGTGAAGACGTTGGCCGGATCGCCTGGAGATTCTGTCTCTTCGTCCGGGTAGAAGAAAGAGACCTGATTGAATTCGACGGCGGTTGTTTCGTGTTGCTGCATGACAGCCAAAAGTGTAGCAGTTCATAGGTACTGTTCGCCACCCTGGTGTTAAAAAGTCCCTAAACCGCTGCATACCAGGGAATTACCCGCCTGTTTCTGCGAGTTCGGTTTTCGGCCATGTCCTTAAAACCTTTGGGAGACGCGAGTTAACTGGTCTGAATCGGGCAAAAAACACCAGGGTGGCGGACAGTAGAGAAGAGTTGCAGAATTCAGGTCCTATCGACTACTCTACACAAAGACCATCATGACTATAACAAAGACCGAGTTCGGGACCACCCCCGAAAACGTTACCGTAGAAAAGTTTACGATCACCAATCAGAATCGCATCACCATGGAAGTTATGTCCTACGGTGCGAGCCTTCTATCGCTGAAGGTACCGGATCGTGACAAGAAACCCGGCGAGGTTACCCTGGGGTTTGCACAGCTGGAGCAGTACCTTGGCGAGCATCCGTACTTCGGTTCGACCGTTGGACGTTTTGCCAACCGCATCGAGAACGGACAGTTCAGTGTGGGCCCGCGAAAGGTGCACCTGCAGAAGAACGAACCTCCGAATCATCTGCACGGAGGCGTGAAAGGTTTTAACCGCCACGTCTGGACCGCGGAAGCGTTCGCGTTGTACGGCGGTGGCGGTGTCACCTTTTCGCGGGTCAGCGCTCACAACGAAGAAGGGTATCCCGGCAAGTTGCAGGTTTCGGTGACCTACACCCTTACCGACCAGAACGAGGTGGTTATCGATTATTACGCAAAGACAAACCGGGCGACTCCGGTGAATCTGACGAATCACACGTACTGGAATCTGGCAGGGCCGGAGAATGGATCGGTACTGAACCACGATCTGCAGCTCAGCTGCGATCAGTTCCTTCCAGTTCGCGACGACAGCATTCCGACTGGTGAAATCATAGATGTCGCCGGTACTCCCATGGACTTCCGCAAGTCAAAGCGTCTTGGCGCCGAAATACAGCACGTTCGTGGAGGATACGATCACTGTTTTGTTGTAAATGAGCGTCGGGAGCCTCTCGCCCCGGTTGCGATGCTGTGGGACAGAAAGTCGGGGCGTGCCATGGAGGTGCTCTCGACGAAGCCTGGTGTGCAGGTCTACACGGGGAACAAGCTCGATGGTATCCCGGGGCGGAACGGTATTATTTTCAAGAAGTATTCGGGAGTCTGTCTCGAGACCCAGCACTTTCCGAATGCCGTCAACGAGCCGACGTTTCCGTCGTGTATCCTCAAGCCACGCGACGAATACCGACATCAGACGGTGTACCGCTTCCTGACGCGATAAAAAACGCCGGCCTGGAGCCAGGCCGGCGTTCTCCGCGAGTCTTACTCGTGTACTACTTCGTATTCGGCTTCTTCGACGTCTTCTGCTTGCGTCTGCCCCGGGCCATTCGCTGCAGTGGTGTCATCTGCCTGCTCGTGCAGCGTACCGAAGACCTGCTGCGCGGTTTCGAGCTCGGTAACCGCGGTGCGTACGGCATCCGCGTCGCCACTGTCTTTCGCCGCTCGCAGTTTCTGTACGGCCGATCGAACTGTCTCTCTATCGGCATCAGACAGCTTCTCACCGTTGTCGTCGAGCGCCTTCTCGGCCGAGTAGGCGAGGTGATCTGCCTGATTGAACAGCTCTGCACGTTCACGTGCCTTCCTGTCCTCTTCCGCGTGAGCCTCCGCGTCTCGAACCATCTTCTCAATGTCCTGCTCACTGAGGCCAGACGAGCTTTCAATGCGTATCTTCTGCTCGGTGCCAGTCCCGAGGTCTTTCGCCGAGACGTGGACAATGCCATTCGCGTCGATGTCGAAACTCACCTCGATCTGTGGAACGCCGCGCGGAGCCGGGGGAATACCGACCAGCTCGAAACGTCCGAGGGTGCGGTTTTCCCGTGCCATTTCCCGCTCTCCCTGGAGTACGTGTATACCCACGGCAGTCTGGTTGTCGTCGGCGGTGGAAAACACCTGGCTCTTCTTCGTCTGGATGGTGGTGTTACGTTCGATAAGCTTCGTGAACACCCCGCCGAGTGTTTCGATGCCGAGAGACAGAGGCGTTACGTCGAGAAGAAGTACGTCGTTCACGCCGCCGCTGAGAACGCCTGCCTGCACAGCGGCTCCCATACCGACGACTTCGTCCGGATTGACGCCCTTGTGCGGTTCTCGTCCGAAGAGCTCGGCAACGAGCTTCTGTACCATCGGTATCCGGGTCGAACCGCCAACCAGCAGAACCGCGTCAATGTCGGCGGGACCGACTCCTGCATCAGTGAGGGCCTGTTCGCAGGGCGTTCGGGTCTTTTCAACGAGGTCACCAATAAGCTGTTCAAACTTGCTGCGACTCAGACTGTACTGCAGGTGTTTGGGCCCGTTCTGATCTGCGGTAATGAACGGCAGATTTATGTCGCTCGACTGCGCTGTCGAGAGCTCCTTCTTGGCGTTTTCGGCCGCCTCTTTTAACCGCTGGAGCGCCATGCGATCCTTTGAAAGGTCCACTCCCTGGTCGTTTTTGAATGAGGTGACAAGCCACTCGATAATGCGCTGGTCAAAGTTGTCTCCGCCGAGGTGGGTATCACCATGCGTACTTTTTACCTCGAATACGTTGTCGCCGAGTTCGAGAATGGACACATCGAAGGTTCCACCACCGAGGTCATATACCGCGATTGTCTGCTCACGGTCGCTCTTTCCAAGACCGTAGGCGAGTGCCGCGGCTGTCGGTTCGTTCACGATCCGCTTCACGTCGAGTCCGGCGATACGACCGGCATCTTTTGTGGCCTGCCTCTGCGCATCGTTGAAATACGCAGGAACGGTAATAACCGCCTCGGTGACTGTTTCGCCAAGGTAGTCCTCTGCAGTCTGTTTCATTTTCTGTAAAATCGCGGCAGAGATTTC
>SKKC01000291.1 GCA_007121695.1 Spirochaetales bacterium
ACTGCCGCGACCGGTGATCTGCTGCCACTTGAAAAACCCGACTGTATCAGCAACGTGTCTGATCTCGCGTATCGAGAGTGTATCCAGACTCAACTGATAGTAGTTGGTCAGAAAGTCAAGCATGGCGTCGTAGAAACTCAGCCTGCCGCTCATGACATGGTCGCGGTCGCTGTCAGCTATCGGATCGTTCGAGGGCGGCCGTATGTCCGAAATCTTGTGATCCTGCGCATAGGGATCTTCGGCGACAACCGAATTTCGGACAAGCAGCTCCAGTAGCCCCTTGAAGGCTGCCCGATAGGTGCGAAGCGTTTCCTTCGTTCCAGGCAGGAGAGATCTCTGTATCTGATTTCGCCAGGAGTTGAGTGACTGTTCGAGTTGTGTTGTATACGTGGATTGTCCGTCTGCCATATCAGCCGTGGTAATTATCGCGCGTTTCAATCGCGTGGGGCAAGCAAAACACCGTTTCGACGGGTAGTAAGGGCGGAGGGTATGCATGAAAACAGTCTGTTCGCTTGTGGGTCTCATGATGCTGGGAACCGGTACCGCGTGTTCGCTCTTTTCGGGACAGAGAGTTGTGGAGCTGCACGTTCCCGAACTGCCGACATCCTGGCAGGGGTTCGCCGGGCACATTGAACTGCTCGTGGAAGTAAACGGGGTCGTTGACGGAACATCCGAGCCGGGATCAACGCTCCGGGTGTCGGTCCCCGCGTCCGGCCCGTCCGTGTTTCGGATTCGGCCGCGTATTCGAGACCGTGGTGTGTACCTGCTTCCCGCCGGGGGCGTCTCGCACGGCGACGAGCAGGAGATTCATGCGTCCTGGGCGGACGGACCGCTTGCGTCCATTCTTCTGAAGGTCGCTCGCGCGGAGTATCCGCTTGAACGGGTGAACATCACGCGACTCAGAGAGGAGATACTCGATCGGGCCGGTCCGTACGCGTGGAGCATTCGCATTCCGCAGGTCGTTTCGGCGATCGTCCACGAGCGTATGCGGGTGTTCGATCTGGCGCCGCAGTCAGGAGTGGCCGTACAGGTGACTGGTCCTGCGGGAGAGGCGGGTTCCCTGTCGTGGGTTCGTGCCGATCCGCTTCTGACCGACGTGCTTGTTCCCGACCGGGACGACAGACGCGAGCTGACCATACCCACGGGGACACACCAGTTCGTTGCGATCGACGGAAGCAGCGTCATCGTGCTGCAGCTCCACGATGACGGTACCCCTGTCCTCATTAGCCGATAACGAAGTTCACCAGCCGGTTCGGGACCACGATCGTCCGTTTGACGTCCGCACCGGCCAGATAGCTCTGTATCTTCTCGAGCGACCGTGCCTGGGTCTCAAGCACATCCCGATCGCTATCGCGGTCCGCCTGGAACTCCGCGCGTACCTTCCCGTTGATCTGCACCACGATCGTAAGCTGATCGTCGGTGGTAAGCGCTTCGTCGTATATCGGCCACTCCGCGCAGGAAACCGGCGCTTCGTACCCTGCGCGTTCCCAGAGTTCTTCGGCGATATGCGGCGTGTAGGGCGCGAGAACGCGCAGGAACGGCTCCCAGATACCGCGGTACAGCGTGTCTTCCTTGTACAGCTCGTTCACGAGAATCATCATCTGCGAGATCGCCGTGTTAAAGTCGAGATTGCGCGTATCGTCGCCAACCTTCCGTATGGTTTTGTGCAGCGTCTTCTTGAGCGCGATCGGGGGCTCGCCGTCGAACAGTTCCCGTTCGCCAAGACGCCAGACACGATCGAGAAATCGGTGCATGCCCATGAGGCCGCTTGTAGACCAGGGTTTACTCTGTCGCAGGGGCCCCATGAACATCTCGTACAGCCGCAGACTGTCCGCACCATACTCGGCCACCACATCGTCCGGGTTCACGACGTTTCCGCGCGACTTCGACATGCGCATGCCGTCAGACCCCAGAATCATGCCCTGGTTCACCAGCCGCTGAAACGGTTCATCCTGAGATACGACACCAACATCGAACAGAACCTTGTGCCAGAACCGTGCATACAGCAGGTGCAATACGGCGTGCTCAGCACCCCCGACGTACAGATCCACCGGAAGCCAGTAGTCGAGTTTCTCGCGATCCGCGATTTTCGCGGTATTGTGCGGATCTATGTAACGAAGGTAGTACCAGCACGAACCTGCCCACTGCGGCATCGTGTTGGTTTCCCGCCTCCCCGGGCGATCTGATCCGTCCGGGCAGCCGCAGGCGACCCACTCGTCCACCTTTGCGAGCGGGGATTCACCGGTGCCCGCGGGCTTGTAGCTCTCTACCTCGGGTAATGTCAGCGGAAGCTGGTCCTCCGGTACCGGCACGATCTCGTCGCCACAGTGCACCAGCGGAATCGGCTCGCCCCAGTAGCGCTGCCGCGAAAAAATCCAGTCCCGCAACTTGTAGTTGACCGCACGCGTTCCGCGTTCTTTCTGTTCCAGCCAGGTGATGATGGACTGTTTGACCGCCTCGGTGTCCTGTCCGCTAAATTCACCCGAGTTACAGGCGATACCGTTTCCGGTGAACGCTGCCTCGGCAATAGTGGCACCGCGACCACCCGCAGGCACCTCTTCCCAGGACTCCACGTCAGGATTGGCAACGACCTGAATGATCGGCAGACCAAAGGTCTCCGCGAACTCGCGGTCGCGTTCGTCGTGGCCGGGAACAGCCATGATCGCGCCGGTACCGTAGCTCATGAGTACGTAGTCGCCGATCCATACGGGTATCCGCTCGTCGTTCACCGGGTTTATCGCGTACGCACCGGTAAACACGCCGGTCTTTTCTTTCGCAAGATCGGTACGTTCCAGATCGCTCTTCAGCCGGGACGCATCGATATACTGCTGAACTTCGGCTGCCTGCGCAGGCCTGGTGATCTCTTTTACGACGGGGTGCTCCGGAGATACGACCATGTACGTCGCGCCAAACAGCGTATCGGGGCGTGTGGTGAAGACTTCGAGGACCTCGGTGCTGTCTTCAAGCGTGAAGCGTACATTCGCTCCTTCGCTTCTGCCGATCCAGTTCCGTTGCATCGCCTTGATGCTTTCGGGCCAGTCGAGTGTCTCGAGTCCTTCCAGCAGTCTGTCTGCGTACTCGGTAATACGAAGCATCCACTGACGCAACGGGCGTCGTTCGACCGGATAGTTTCCACGTTCGCTGCGGGGGCCTTCGGGGGTCGTAAGCACCTCTTCATTGGCGAGCACCGTGCCCATCTCGGGACAGTACCAGACGGGCACCTCTTCCATGTACGCAAGCCCGCGCTTGTACAGCTGCAGAAAGATCCACTGAGTCCATCGATAATAGTCGGGATCGTGGGTGGATACTTCCCGATCCCAGTCGTAGGAAAACCCGAGGCTTTTTATCTGTACCCGGAACCGATCAATGTTCTCTTCGGTCGTGGTTCTCGGGTGTGTGCCCGTTTTCAGCGCGTAGTTTTCGGCGGGAAGGCCGAAGCTGTCAAAGCCCATGGGATGCAGAACTGCGTATCCGTTCATTCGCAGAAAGCGCGAATAGATGTCGGTCGCGGTGTAGCCTTCCGGATGCCCGACATGAAGGCCGGCCGCCGACGGGTAGGGGAACATGTCCAGGACGTAGGCGCGTTTCTCACGCGGGATTGCCGGGTCCTCGACGACCCGAAAGGTTTTGTTCGTCTCCCAGTAGTTCTGCCACTTCTGTTCGATGGTCTTGAACGGATATTTCTTGCTCATGATCCGGAAATACTACCGAGAACCGAGAATACGGGTCAACGAAGCATATTCGGGAGCGGGACGGCGACAGGAATCAGAAAAGGGCAAAAAAATCCCCTCAGGAAAGGA
The DNA here is from genome assembly GCA_007121695.1 of Spirochaetales bacterium. GTDB lineage: Bacteria > Spirochaetota > Spirochaetia > DSM-27196 > SKKC01 > SKKC01. The sequence goes on from SKKC01000291.1 coordinate 3,801, forward strand.
GGTAGAACCTGAGGGGCAACGCGGAAAGGACAACGTACAACCACACGACTCGTTTTCCGCAGATGCAAACTTCAGTGCGTGCTCACCTGAGACCAGAGATCTCAGGTGAAGGTGGCGACTAACACGCGTGAAGCCACAACTGCAGGTCTGAGAGCGTCTGGCAACCCGGCCGCCAACGGCGGTGTGTTGTCAAACACAATCACCCTGTAAACACAGAATAGTCTTCGTTGGTTACAGTTTTTTTTCATTTTCCTGCATTTCTGCCGGTTTATTTGGAATAAATCGCACAGAAAGCACCTGTTTTCTGGATATTTCTTCGATCCGGAACATGCCGTGCGGCGTTTCGACAGTTTCATCCGCGTGAGGGATTCTTCCGATCCGCTCTGAAATATAACCCGCTATGGTCTGTACGTTTCTGCGATGAGGAAAACTGACTGACAGGCGCTCGTTTACGGTATACAGCGGTGTGCTGCCGGCAATCCGGTAGCTGCCATCGGGGTGTGCCACGATTCGTTCTTTCTCGTTCAGGTCGCTTTCATCGTATATCTCGCCGAATATCTCTTCGATGACGTCTTCCAGGGTCACGATTCCCGCAAGCCCTCCGTATTCGTCCAGGACGACGGCCAGGTGCTTCCGCTCCCGACGAAACTGGGCAAGCATGGTCTCTACCTTGTGGGTTTCGGGCACGAAGATAGGGCT
>SKKC01000171.1 GCA_007121695.1 Spirochaetales bacterium
CCACCATCATTCTTGATCGGGCGCAGAAGCTCGATCTCCTGTTCCCAGTATCTGAGCGTATGCGCGGGGACATCAAGTATGCTGCACACCTCGCCAATACTGTAGCGTTTCAACGCTTAACTCCGCCTGGTCCTGAGCTCCAGTCGAACCGGAACATGCGTGAAATCAAAGTCCCGTCTGATCGCGTTTATAATGTATCGGGTGTACTGCTCGGGTATTCCGTGCTCCCGATTCACGAAAACCACGAAGGTCGGCGGCTGAACACCAACCTGCGTGATATAACGGAACTTCAAGCGCCCTCGCCCGACAACCGGCGGTGGGGTGCGGTCGACCCACTCTGTCAGTTTCCGGTTCAGAAGGCCGGTATCGATTCGGCGGCACGATTCACTGTGCACGTGTGCAATCATATCGAGCAGACGTGGTACACCGTCGCCATCGAGCGCCGAAATTGGTATCACCGGAGCGAACGATAGAATTGGAAACACAAATGCGATTCGATCCTGTACAGCCTGAAGCATATTCGGGACATCTTTCAGACGGTCCCATTTGTTCAGTGCTATGACAATGCTCTTGCCTCGCCGGATAATGACCTGGGCAATCTTCTTTTCCTGTTCAGCGAGTCCTTCCACGGCATCGACAACGAGGACCGCTACGTCGCAGTCCTCGGCCGCCTGCACTGCACGATTCACGCTGTAGTATTCGACCGAGTCGTTCACACTGCGTTTCCGTCGTATACCCGCGGTATCCATGACGGTAAACCGGTTTCCCTTGAACTCGAAGAATCCGGTCACTATATCCCGTGTCGTTCCCGCTACGTCGGAGACGATGGAACGCTCCTCGGCGAGCAGTCGGTTTGTCAATGTGCTTTTCCCGGTGTTCGGCTTGCCCAGTATGGCGATCTTTATGGGGTAGTCGTCGTCCGTGTCTTCCACTGCCCCGGCATCATTGCTCTGTTCGTCGGGAAGGTGCCCCTGCTGATGCAACTGGCCGGCAATGATTTCGCGCAGATCCTCCATTCCGAGCCCGTGCGCAGCAGAGACCGATACGAGGTGAGGAAATCCAAGCTCGTAGAACTCTGCAAGCAGCAGTTCGCGTTTCGTCGAGTCGACTTTGTTTACCACGACCACGACACGATCGGCGAATCGACGCAGAATTTCTGCGACATCTTCATCGGCAGCGGTACGATCGGTAACATCCAGAAGGAACAGAATCAGATCGGCTCGTGCAGCTTCGGCGAGGCTGCGTTCCCGGACAAGTCCGTCGAAGCCCTCGTTTCCCTCGACGTAGCCTCCAGTATCGACCAGAAGACACGAAAACGGCTCGATACGAACCAGTGATTCAACGCTGTCGCGAGTAACTCCCGGCGTGTGATCGGTTATAGCGATACGCGAGCCGGACAGACGATTGAACAGAGTACTTTTGCCGACATTCGGCCTGCCGACTATGGCAACACGGGGTACAGACATAACAGATAATTTTCCATGTAATCTAATATATTCGCACATCGAAGCGTTCTTTCATGAGCGCTTTGATGTAGGCATCGATATCAACGTAGCTTCGCATGTCCATGACCGTGCCGACGAGTTCTTCGGCCTCTCCCATGGTAACAGAACGTATGATCCGTTTCACTTCGGGTATACTGACCGCACCCATGCTGAACTCGTCAAGCCCCATTCCGAGCAGGAGAATCGTCGCAAGCGGATCGCCGGCCATTTCGCCACACATTCCGACTGGTATGCCCGCATTGTGAGCGTTATCTATGATCATGGTAAGCAGACGCAGAATGCCGGGGTGAAACGGCTCGTACAGGTAGGTAGTCCGTTCGTTCCCGCGGTCGACCGCGATCGTGTACTGAATGAGATCGTTTGTACCTATAGAAAAAAAGTCGACGCGTCGGGCGAGAATATCCGATGTGACCGCAGCGCTCGGTATCTCGACCATAATGCCGACAGGAATGTCGCTGGCAAAGGTCTCCGAAGCCGCCTTCATTTCCTGTTTGACTTCATCGAGTATTTCCAGCGCCCGATTCAGTTCTTCGACACCGGAAATCATCGGAAACATGATCCTGAGTTTTCCATGGACCGACGCGCGCAGCAGGGCTCGCAGCTGCGTTCGGAAAACCTCCGGCCGAGAGAGGCAGAACCGTATGGCGCGCCAACCCAGAATCGGATTCTTCTCCGGATAGTTGATGAGGCTTGGAATGACCTTGTCTCCGCCAACATCGAGGGTACGAATGGTAACCGGTCTGGGATTCATGGCCTCGAGCACCTGGCGGTAGGTCTGGTACTGCGACTCTTCGTCGGGCACGCGCCCGGCGTGCAGGAACAGGAATTCGCTGCGAAACAGACCCACTCCGTCTGCACCGTGGGAAAAGCCGGCGTCGACTTCCTCCGGAATTTCGATATTCGCCTTCAGATGAATCAGCTTTCCGTCACGGGTTTCGGCGGGAAGGTCGTTCAGACTCATGAGCTGAACTTCACGCTTTCGGTAGGCCGACAGCTGTTCCCGGTAATCGCGCAGCGTGTCCTCGTCAGGATCGACGATCACCACACCGCGTGACCCGTCCACGATGACTCGTGAGCCGACTTTTACCTCCTCGGAAACGTTCTTGAGCCCCAGTACAGCTGGAATCTCGAACGCCCGGGCGAGTATCGCGGTATGGCTGGTTTTCCCACCGGCATCCATGGCGATGCCACGAACCATGCGCTTGTTCATGTCTATCGCGTCGGACGGAAGCAGATCGTGGGCCACAAGAACGACTTCGCGAGTCAGATCCGAAAGGGATATGCGTTCACGGTACATCAGGTGGTTCAACACACGTCTGCCGACGTCGTGTATATCTACAGACCGTTCCCGCAGGTACTGATCGTCGAGACTGGCAAGCTTACGCACTACAGACTGCGTTTCTTCGTGCAGAACCCACTCGACATTACGTTGCGTCTGTCGGACGCCGCTCTCCACTTTGGTCAGAAAATCTGCATCCGAGAGCATGAGCATGTGACTTTCGAGAAAGTCACCATTCGTCCCATTCTGTACAGACTCAGTCCGGTCGCGCAGTTTGGTCAGCTCTTCCCTCGCCCGTTCTACCGCCTGCCTGAATCGTTCGACTTCCGCAGAAACCGAGTTTGCCTCGACCGAAAATCTCGGTACCGGTGGCTGGTCTTCCATGTGTACATGTACACGCCCGATGGCGATTCCCGGGGATGCTGGAATTCCCGTCAGCTTCTGCATAACAAAATCATCATACTGGGGTGCAGGCGCGCTGGTCAAATGTAAACAGCGGCCGGGCTCACGCCGATATTGTGAACAGATATGGCACGAAAACGGTCGCGGTCAGGACTCGGTGTATTGTTCTGGATTGCATTCATACTTCTCGTACTCGTTGTATTTCTGGTGAATCGGCCACGGATAGAGTCTGTCCTTGAGTCAACTCAGCTGGTCGAGGTGCTGCAACGACGGGTATCGGGCGACGAAGAGCCCTCCACGGATAGTGACCCGGTCGTCCCTGTGGAACGCGACGAACCATTGCCACCTCCGGCAATGGACCCGGAGCCGGGAGTACCGGATTCACAACCGGAAGTTGACACGGATATTCTCCCCGAGCCCGAAGAAGAACTGCCCCCGAGCTCTGAACCTGATCCTGCACCGACGGTTGAGCCAGCGCCCGAGCCGGATCCGCCTGTCGAGACGCCTCCTGCCCGCACCCGACGTGGAATCGTGTACTATATACGTGTAACCGATGACGGACGGATCTTCCCGGAAGGGGTAGAACGCGCGGTGCAGTACGAGAACGCCCCGTTGAGCAGGTCCATTGAGGTTCTCCTCGAAGGTCCGACCGCTGGCGAGCTGTCCAGGGGATTACTCAACCTTATTCCCGACGGCAGTCGTCTGCTGTCCGCCTCCGTTCGGAACGGCGTTGCGTATCTGAGTTTCAACGAAGAGTTCCGTTTCAACCCCATGGGCGCCGAAGGGCTTCGCGCGCAGCTTGCACAGATCGTATATTCAGCGACCGAGTTTGCTTCCATTGACCGGGTACAGTTTCTTATTGAAGGACAGAACGTGGAGTGGCTTGGTGGTGACGGCGTCAATGTCGGTACGCCCCTGGGAAGGGACTCCTTTTCAAGCTGAACGCTCGAGCCGGAGATCAAGAAAATACTCGAGATTCCCTTTTCGCCCGCGAAGTCCCGAGGGAATCCTGCCCTGACAGTTCATTCCTTCCGCCAGAAGATCTTCGACAAGTCGGCTGATCAACACGGTGCCGCTGTCGTCGTCGACTACTCCGTCGAAATCGGCGCCTTCGGCCCCTTCAAACTGCGGCTTCGCCAGGGCAATCACCCGCCCATCGATCGTCAGGCCGGCAATGTGCGCTGCGACATGCCGGAGACTGCGAAAACTCAGGTCACAGACGGCGAAATCCGGTGGTGGATTGAGCTGCCCTGACTGAAGCGACAGCACGTTCGTTTCCTCCATGACCACGACCCTCGGGTCGCTGCGCAGC
>SKKC01000110.1 GCA_007121695.1 Spirochaetales bacterium
CCGCAATCGAATCACTGCCTTCGAACGCCTCGATCCGATAGATGCCCCGGCGGGTCTGCACTGCACGCTCCGTCCCTACCAGCTTCACGGATTAAGCTGGCTCTGGTTCCTGCACGAGTACGCGCTCGGCGGCTGCCTTGCCGACGACATGGGACTGGGAAAGACGCTGCAGGCGCTCGCGTGTCTGCTGACCGCCCGAACCCGCGACCGCATGGAGCGCGCCCTTGTGATTGCTCCGGTCTCGACGCTGACGAACTGGAGCAACGAGATCGCGCGGTTCACGCCCGGCCTTTCGGCCCGAATACACGCGGGACCGGGACGGGCGAAGTCGGTCGACGAGCTGTCGAAGGTCGATGTGGTGCTCGTCAGCTACGCGACCGTGCGTGTCGACATCAACCTGTTTCTGTCTCTTCCAGTAGACTATCTGATCCTCGACGAGGCGCAGGTGGTCAAGAACCCGAAGTCGAAGACTCGCGCCGCGATTCGAAAGATTCCTGCTCCGCACCGCCTTGCGCTGACCGGGACGCCGATCGAGAACAATACCGTTGAGCTGTGGTCGCTGTACGATCTGTTGATGCCGGGAATGCTCGGAACGCTTGCGAATTTTCGCAGTCGCTACTCGCGACCGATCGAAGAGGCAGGGGATGATGATGCACGGCGCAGGCTGCAGCGCATCGTGCACCCGCTGCTCCTTCGGCGGCGCAAGCGCGAGGTCGCACCGGAGCTACCCGAACGCGAGGAACGACTGCACTTCTGTGAGCCCGGCCGTGAACAGCTGCGCGTGTACGAGTCGTTACGGCGGAAGTTCAAACGCTCGATAGAGGAACGCGTAACGCAGAAAGGGATAGACGGTGCACGCATGCACATACTCGAGGCCATGCTGCGCCTCAGGCAGGCGGCCATTTTGCCGTCGCTTGTCGACCCGGACTACCATTCCGTACCGAGTGTCAAGCTCGATCAGCTCGAAGAGCTCGTGGATACCATACGGAGCGAAGACAACAAGGCACTCGTCTTCTCATAGTTCACAGCCGTCATGGACGAGGTCGAGCGGCGACTCACTGACGCTGGTCCGGACGGGGGGCTGCCGTGCTTCCGCATCGACGGAACGACCCCGCAGCGCGCACGCGGCGGGCGGATTGAGTCGTTTCAGAACCACGAAGGATCGGCAGTGTTTCTGATAAGCCTCAAGGCCGGAGGGTTCGGCATTAATCTCACCGCCGCCGACTATGTGATCCTCCTTGACCCCTGGTGGAATCCCGCTGTCGAAGCGCAGGCGATAGACCGGGCACATCGCATTGGACGAACGGGACACGTCATTGCCTACCGGCTCATTACTGCGGGTACGATCGAGGAGAAAATGCTGCGTCTGCAGGAACACAAACGTGGCCTCGCAGACTCGATTATCCGCTCGGACGCCGGCGGTCTCGCAGGACTCTCCAGCGAGGATCTCGAGTGGCTGTTTGATGCGTGAAGCTGTGAAGTGAAACCGGCGGATGCCACAGGACTTTTCATGTGGTCGTCCGCTGCGGGAACTCTACTCGCCGCAACGCTTATTTTGTGGTTCATGGCTTTCGTGCCTGAATAGTTGCAGATACGACGTACTGGTCTCAGTGTCCTGAAGGCCTGGAAAACCAGCTGTTCTTCAGTCGATTGTCTACTGACCTGTGACCGCTCCAAACGCGGCAAAGCAGGAGTTCTTGTGAAGAATTTCGGTTTTCTGGAATCCGACTTTTTTTAGAAGATCCAACTGGTAGGTGACTGGCCGTGGGGAATCTTCTTTCTCTATGTACATGAACACATTTTGCTGGTACTCCCGGCCTCCCAGGTCTGTGAGATAATCTGCGTACCGCTGCAGCTAAAATTACGTCGTACCCGTGTTCTGGAGGTCGAACGTCTCTGAAGTCACCGTGAAAAGTTCGGATAGCACCCGATGTTTCGACGGAAAGACGCTCCTCCGCCTTCTGAAGCATCGACTCGCTCAGATCGCACAGGTCGCAATCGAATTCCCCCGGGTATTCCCGTAGCAGTTTTATCGCATTGTTCCCTGCACCACATCCGATGTCCAGACATCGATTGATTACCGGTGTTGCAGCGACTGCTGCCTGCGTAATGAGTTCCATGACTAACGGTGCATCTATGGTTGCAGCCTGGCCGGTTTCAAGGTGTGAAAACCGCTCTACATCGGTGTCGAAGCGGCGTCTGATTTCGTCTGTTGAAGATTTTTCGTTCAGGTTCATTTGTATTTCTCCTCCGTGAGATCCTGCGCTTCCACCGTGTCGTTCGCACGTTCATGATTGAGCAGCCATCTCTTGCGAGCAATCCCGCCGCCATAGCCAGTCATGGAACCGTCGGACCCCACAACGCGGTGGCAGGGAATCACGATGGCTATCCGATTCTGGCCGTTTGCCGCAGCAACCGCCCTGACCGCGTTCGGTTTGCCGATGGCCTGTGCCTGCTCTGCGTAGCTGCGGGTGGAGGCGTAGCGTATGCCGCGCAACTGTTGCCAGACCAGATTCTGAAACGGCGTGCCGGGCGTCTGCAGGGGCACCGTGAATTCACGCAAGTTGCCGGCGAAGTAGGCAGAGAGTTCTTCGCGGACCTGCTCGATGACGCGATGGTTCCCGTAGAGGAAACGCGCATCGAGGCGCTTCACCAGGGTGTCGAGTTGCGTTTCAAGCATTCGCCGATCGGTAAACTCAAGTAGACAGACGCCTTCATCTGTTGCACCTGCGATCATGGGACCAAGCGGGGTGTCGAGGTGGCCGAGGGTAATTACCCGCGCCCGTGACCTTGCGGCCGGGGTCTGGCGCATTACCTTCTCGTACGCGCGATAGAAGCCGCTTGAGGAGTCGTACTTTCCTTCGAGTCCGGCCTCGAGCACGCCCTCGCCACGCTGCAAGGCGCGATACGCCGCGTTCAACCGGAGCATCCGCTGGTAGGCGTGAAAGGTCATGCGGTAGACCCGCTTGAAGTGGCGACGTACCGTCTCCGGGTGCAGGCCTGCCTCGCGAAGGTCCTGGTCCCGCACGCGCGGCGCGTCTCCCTCCTGCAGCAGCTGCATCGCTCGCGTTACCTCGTCGGGGGCCGGTATCAGCTCTTCGCTGGGCCGGCAGATCTTGCAGGGTCTATACCCCGCGCGAAGCGCAGCTCCCGCGTCTTCGAAGAACTCAACGTTCTCCGCCCTGGGTTTACGCGCTCTGCAGGTCGGCAGACAGAAGATCCCGGTGGTCTTCACCCCGGCCACAAACGAACCGAGATAGCTGGGATCGCGATTACAGAGCGCCCGATACAACTCGGCGGTATCAACTATGTGTGTTGGCATCGAACCGTTCATGCCCTTGATGTACTACGGAACCACGAGATGTGCTACCGAAAAATCAACAGGTATGTCAGGTGCGATGTGCTAACAGATCTGCCTCTACCTCACGGGCTACCTGGCTGAGTTGATCGTTGAGTTTCGTGACCACTTCGTCACCGGGACGCGTGGTATGCAGCGCACACACCGTTCCTATCGGCGTACCGTTGGCATCGTGGACGGGATAGCCGAGATAGAACCCCATACCGAACTTTACAAGGTCCTCGTTCCCGCTCCACTCAGGGTCTGACGCTGCATCGTCCACCACTAACGGTCGGTCATCGTTCATGACCTGTTCGCAATAGAGCTTATGGTGTCCGGGGACAACGCTCTTGGGGCCTGCACCTCCAGGCACATAGATCTCGCGTGCCGGGCCGCCGCTCGCCGCTGTCACCATGTGGGTGTCTGTCGCCTTCATGATAAGAATCGAGTCCACGCCTGCTGAACGTGCGACATCTTCAGTTACAGGGGTCCATCGGTCGGTAAACCCTTCATAGTACGTTTTGCTGTCCATAACACACTCCAGCAATTTCATTAGTTGTAAATGCATAAATAACACAGTAAAGTACATGTAGTAAAGGAGTTTCGCCAATGAAACGCGTCTTATTGTGTACCGTACTTGTTTTCACTGCAACCATAGCCACCGGGTCGGGAGCGGTCGAAGCGGAGGAACAACGTCCGAACGTAGACGAAGCTGGAGTGGCGATTTCAGGGTATGACCCGGTCGCCTATTTCGTTGATGGGCAGCCAATGGAAGGCTTGCCGCGCTACACGTACACTCACAACGGGAGTACGTATAGGTTTGCCTCCTCCGGGAACCGGGAACGCTTTGCCTCGGACCCCGAACGGTACGCACCAGCCTATGGTGGATGGTGTGCGTACGCTATGGCAGATGGCAACTACGCCTCAATTGATCCCCATGCATGGGTGATTCACGAAGGTCGCCTCTATCTTAACTACTCACGCCGAATCAACCGCCGATTTGAGGGTGCCATTGACGCCTTTATCGAGTCTGCAGACCGCGCGTGGCGGGCGCTTGCCGAAGACTGAGCTTCGGACGAGAGCTGAGGCAACAATCACGCTTCTCTCATGTGTTGAGTTTTTGGGCTTTCCGGCTCCGACCAGACCGCGTACTCGTTTCCA
>SKKC01000059.1 GCA_007121695.1 Spirochaetales bacterium
TATGCCCACGTGGGTGTATATCTGCGTGGTAGACGGTCTACTGTGCCCGAGCAACTCCTGTACAACCCGAATATCCGCACCGTCATCGAGTACATGCGTTGCGAAACTGTGTCGAAAGGTGTGAGGAGTAACGCGTTTGGCAATACCAGCCTCGGCGCATCGCTTTTCCACGATTCCGAACACCCCGCGAGGGCTTAATGTACCGCCGCGCAGGTTCACAAACAACGGGGTAGCCGACTGTTTTCCCAACCTGCTGAGCAGCGCGGCACGATGCGGCAGATACGCCCCGAGCGCTTCCTTCGCAGGAGCACCGAGAAACACCACACGGTCTTTCGAGCCCTTGCCGTGTACCACCAGTCGTCCCCGTTTCATGTCTACCTCTGACAGCTGCATCGTACACAGTTCACCGACACGACAGCCCGTCGAGTACAACATCTCGAGAATCGCTCTGTCGCGTCGTGCCTGCATCCCGTTCCCCTTCACCTGCAGGACCTGCTCGATTTCGTGAAGATCGAGGACCTCGGGCAGCTTCTTCTGCTGTTTTGGTCGCCTGAGGGATTCCGTCGGGAGCGTCTCCCGGAAGCCCATCCGCTTCTCGAATCTGAACAGGCCGCTCAGCGCCGACAGCGCTCGCGCTATGCTTTTCGCCGACTTTCCTGCGCGCGTCTCGGCTGCCACGAAGGCACGAAGCATCTCCCGATCCTCGGGAACGTCCTGAAGCGCGGACTGCACACGCCATCGTGTAAACGTCCGAATATCGGTCTCGTACGACCGTATTGTCTGCGGACTCAGGCCGCGCACTGCCCGCAGATATTCGAGAAAACGCACGCAGCGTTCAGGCAGTTCAATTGCGTCCGTTCCTTCCTCGCGTTCAGACACGCTGCACACCCCTCCCGTTCCCGCTCCCGGTGGACAGACCGAGTTCCTGCTGCAGCGACCGGGCAAGCAGATGCGCAATGTCGCTGCGTTCGCGTCCGTGTCGCTGTGACCCGCCGCGGCGGCCTTCCTCGTGTTCGCGAAACATGTGAGCGGCCGGTGCGTCAAACAGATCAGAAGGCTCGCAGACGCGTTTGGCGCCGTCGTCGAGCAGTGCCCTCGTACCGGCGGCGCCGGCCTCGTGCGATGAACCGACGGCGTGCACGCACAGTTCCCGGCCCTGATCGAGTGCATAGTCAGCCGTAATCAGCGCCCCGCTACGTTCCGGAGCCTCCATAATTACGACCCAGCGGGACAGGCCGCTGATAACCCTGTTGCGCTGGGGAAAGTGGTGTTTGAGAGGAGGAAATCCAGGGGGGTATTCGCTTACCACCGCGCCGCCTGCTGCGAGGATGTGTTCCGCGAGCCGGCGGTGGGAGACCGGGTATACCGCATCTATTCCGCTTCCGAGAACTCCAGTCGTGTGCCCGGCGGAACACAACGATCCCCGGTGTGCCTCACCGTCGATGCCGGCCGCAAGTCCACTGATTACCGGAATACCGTGTGCTGCGAGGGCCCCGGCGAAACGTCTGGTTTCCCGGCGGGCAGACTCGCCAGGCTTTCGCGTACCGACGATCGCACACTGCGGATTGCCCGGGTCGGCGAGCGATCCGCGGACAAAGAGCAGAAACGGCGGATCATGGGTTTCTCGCAGAAGAGGGGGGTACGATTCAGACCAGATCGGGACGATGGAAATCCGCAACGCCTCGCACATGCGATCATCCTGCTCCGCTGAGCGCAGAATCGTCGCGGGCGACGGAATTCTAGCGCGTAAGGGTCTGCCGACGATCACTGATATTCGATCCGGGGTGAGGTCGAGGAACTGCTCCCCCGCCATGACGGCTTCGAACAGGGCTTCTTTTTCGCTGCACGTCAGGAACATGAGACGGTGTATCGCGCATGCGGCAGGAGGGATTACGGCCATTGACTTCGCAGCTCCTGCTGTAGACCCCGGGCCGTGTTCCGGGTCTCGGTATCTGTGGCGTGCTCGATAACCTGATCGTACGCGCGTATTGCATCCTCGATGCGACCGAGCACCGTCAACACATAGGCTCGTACCGCGTGCGCACGGTCGTTGCGTTGTTGTATCTCGATGGCCCGGTTTATGTAGTCGAGCGCTTCCTCGGGACGATCAAGCTCGTACGCAAGCAACACCGCAAGCCCGAAGGCGGCCGGAGCGTTCCGCGGTCGTAACTCCAGAGCACGGCGATAGGCGCGTTCAGCCTGTTCGAGTCGAATTTCACGCTCACGGGTCTCGGTTGCCGCCTGCGCGTGAAGTCCCGCTGCGACGCCAATATAGTAAAAGATCGTTGGATTCTCGGACTGTATGTCTGCCGCAGCGACAAACTGCTCCAGCGCCGGGCCGTACATTCGCTGGTCCAGAAAGCGCATGCCCAGGAGGCGGTGGGCGTTCGCGAGGTTCCCCATTGCACGAAGCGCCGATTCGACCTCCTCCCGATACTGATCGACATCGCGCTGCAGTTCACGAATAAGACTATTGTCCGCTTCGCTCCGCGTCAGCGGATCTGCTTCGGTCATGAGCAGACGATCGACCGCTCCGTCCCGTTCAGGGCTGCAGGCAGATACGAGGAACACGAGAACGCAGGCGGTGCACAGCACCTCGAGGGGTCGTCGTTTCGAAACCGTGCTGTTTCTCATATGCTCCTCCCTGAATCTGCTCAGCCCCGCGGGTGATGCACCCGGTGATAATCCGCCAGGTCATCCCGGTCCACATGCGTGTAGATCTGCGTGGTAGAGATGTCCTGATGCCCCAGCAACTCCTGCACGCTTCTCAGATCAGCACCGCCTTCCAGCAGGTGCGTCGCGAAGCTGTGCCTGAGCGTATGGACCTTCGCGTCTATGCCGGTTTTCCCGACCAGTTCGCGAAACCGTTTCCACATTCCTTTACGACTCAAACCCTCTCCGCGATTGTTCAAAAACAACCGGTCAGTCCGTTTTTTTGCCCGAATCAGCTGTGGACGTCCCTTCTCAAGATACTCCGAAAGTCTGTACACGGCTTCTTCTCCGAGCGGGACAAGCCGTTCTCGATCACCCTTCCCGCGTACCCGGACAAGACCTTCACGCAGATGTATGCTCTGCAGTCGCAGCTCGACAGCCTCCGAAATCCTGAGCCCGCATGAATATATTAGCTCGAACAGCGCCCGGTCTCTCATACCCCTCGGCGTGTCCGTCTCTATGCTCGCGAGCAGGGTATCAATTTCCTCGACCCGAAGCACCCCGGGAACTCGATGTTCCGCCCTCGGCACCTCCAGAAGCAGCGCCGGATTGTCCGGCCGGTAATCGTCGATAACCAGAAAGTGATACAACGCACGAATCGCAGAGATTATCTTGGCAACCGTCCGCTGATCGACGCCGTCTTCGCCGCGACGCTCGAGCAGATACGTCACAATGGTATCCGCGTCAAGATCCGCGACGTGGCAGTCGTGCGAATCGGAAAACCGCGACAGCATCCGGCATTCACGCATGTAGGTATCCACCGTCTGTCTGCTCAGACGAAGCTCGACGGTCAGATAGTCCTCGAAGCGTTCAAGCGTATCGGTCGACTGTGTCGCGAGCGTTGACTCACGCACCCTGCCCCCCACCGCTCGAACGCCGGTAGCGAAGCACGGCAGGAACCCCAAGCTCGTGATCTTCGGGGCTTTCATGCTCGAACAGTTCACCGGAGGTTTCGCGTTGCGTCCTGCCACTGGTCATGTTTACCCATTCCTCGAGACTGATGTACTCGCTCTTGGCCCTCTCCTGCACGTCCGGAGCGGGATGCGGAATATCGTCGGACGAGAAACCGGTCGCGATCACCGTCACCTTGGCTTCATCGTCCATGGTTTCATCTATGGTCGTGCCGGCAATGATCAGCGCGTCGTCGTCAGCGTTATTCGTGATTATGTTCAGCACCTCTTCGTACTCGGTAAGCGAGAAGTCGGGCCCTCCGGTGACATTCACCAGCAGACCCTTCGAGCCTTCGATGCGTGCGTCTTCAAGCAGCGGATTGTTGATCGCGTTCGTCGCGGCATCGACAGCGCGGTTGTCTCCCTCGCCATTGCCTATGCCCATGAGGGCATCGCCTTTTCCTTTCATGATGGTCCGTACGTCGGCGAAGTCGATGTTTATGTCGCCCGGACAGGTAATCAGATCGGATATGCCCTGAACGCCCTGCCTGAGGACATCGTCGGCGATGCGCAACGCCTGCGTCATGGGGGTTCTCCGGTCGACGATTTTCAGAAGATGCTGGTTGGGAATGGTCAGAAGCGTATCGCAGTGCTCGCGGAGGCGGGCAATGCCGTCTTCTGCAAGACGCGATTTGTACTTGCCTTCATGGTTAAACGGCTTGGTTACCACGGCAACGGTAAGAATGCCCATTTCACGGGCAATCCCGGCGATGACAGGCGCGGCCCCGGTACCGGTTCCTCCGCCCATACCCGCGGTAATGAAAACCATGTCGGCGCCCTGAATCAGGTCCTTGATTTCTTCCCTGTCTTCCTGAGCTGCCTTTTCCCCGACCGAGGGATCACCCCCGGCGCCAAGCCCTCCGGTGAGTTTGCTTCCAAGCGGCATTCGGGTCTCCGCGTGTGAACGCTGCAGCGCCTGCAGATCCGTGTTTACGGCCACAAACTCCACGTTACGAAGACCGGCCGCGATCATTCGATTTACCGCGTTGCCGCCGCCTCCGCCGACACCGATCACCTTGATAATAGTTGGACTGCCAACTTCCGGATCAAACCCGTTGCCGTTATCTAGAATCTCAAACTTCATAGCCCCTCCCAAGTCTATTCAGCTGCCTGAACTGTCTCTGTCACAAACCCGTTCTACTCGAAAAAATTCCGTATCCACTTCCCCAATGTCTGCATTGCCCGCCCACCTTCGCGTCGTCCAACGTCAATATGGATCGGGTCCATATGTGCCGCTGCGTACTGCACTAGCCCGACCGCCGTCGCCAGTTCCGGTTTTTGATAGGATGATGGTAATCCAGCCCTGTCCATGGGCCGTCCGATTCTCGCCGGACTGCCGAATATGTCCTGCGCCAGATCAACCACCCCGGGCATGCGCGCACCGCCGCCTGTCAGAACCACGCCACCGCCGATTGACCGTAGATACCCTTTCCGTTCGAGTTTCTCCCGCACCATCCCGAAAATTTCTTCCACGCGCGGTTGTATGATCTCGGCGAGTCCACGTCGCTGTATGGAAAGCGGAGGCCTGCCGCCGACGCCCGGAATAATGACCGGTTCGTTATCGCCTATCATGTCGACATAACAGCATCCGGCCTCGCATTTTATGCGTTCAGCGCTGTCTATCGGTGTCTTGAGCATAATGGAAATATCGTTGGTGACCTGCGCACCCCCGATACCAACGACACCGGTGTAATACGGAGCTCCGTCTGAATACACGAGCATGTCAGTGGTACCGCCACCAAGATCAAGCAACAGCACACCGAGTTCCCGCTCGTCGGTCGAGAGCACCGAGCCAGCTGCAGCGAGTCCGTCGAGCACCATCTGGTTCACGCGAAACCCTGCCCGGTTTATGCACTTGACCAGATTCTGCGCGCTGGTAACGCTACCGGTAATTATGTGAACTTCCGACTCGAGTCGCACGCCTATCATGTCCAGGGGATTCCGGATTCCCGCCTGGTCGTCGACAATGAACTCCTGGGGTATAACGTGCAGGATCTCACGGTCCATCGGAATTACGACTGCTCGAGCCGCATCAATGACGCGGTCGACATCCGCCTGTGTAATTTCGCGTCCGCGCCCTGTAACGGCGACAACCCCCCGAGAGTTCATCCCTTCAATGTGCCCACCGGCTACGCCGGTAATGACGCTTTGTACTTCACGGCCGGCGTTCTGCTCTGCCTCTTCGATGGCTTCGGCGACGCTCCGCAGGGTTGCTTCGATATTGATGACGACACCACGGCGCAGCCCCGACGAAGGTGCAACCCCGATTCCGAGAAACTCCGGCTCTCCGGTCTCGGTCAACTCCGCGATAATCGCGCAGACCTTACTCGTGCCTATATCAAGCGCCACAATGCTCGAGTCTACCGCCATGGATCAGCCCTCCCCCCGAAGCGTATAGACCACGTCCTGTCCCCGCAAGTCCACCTCGGAGACGTTGCCTTCCCCGTACTCCGCACGGACGAAGCTGACGATCCGGAACGCCTGCTCGTATGTAGCAGGGCGGGCTCGTGCATCAAGACGCACGGGTATTCGAGCCGTGAGTGGGTACAGGACAGTTTCGAAGCGTCGACCCACAGGCACGATACGGACCTCGCTGATCAACTCGAACAGCTCCATGTACTCGCGGCGCAAGATCTGCAGATCCTGAAACAGGAGGTTCAGATCAGCGGGCAGGGAGTCACCAGGCATAAAATTCCTGAACTGTATGCCGCTAATTGCCGGCAGGGATAATTCGCCTGCTGCCGCCTCCCGAAACAGTACTCCGTCCTGATCGCCGACGACCGGAACGACACCATTGTCGGTGACCACGTCTACGACGAACAACGGAGTACGTGCCTGCATATCAACGATCAGGGTGTCAGGAAACTGCGTACGCACCTGCGCGCTGCGTACCGCAGGCACACTCAACAGACGCTGTTCGATTTCGTGTACGTCAACGTGGAGGTACAGCATTGACCGGGAAAGCCCGGTCAGCTCGAGAAGCTGATCTCTCGATAGAACGGCGTCGCCATCGAGGCGCAGGGTCGTAATCGACAGATTCGGAGCAATCACATGCTGGAAGGTCAACTCACCGGCGACAACGGTTACAACCGTCAGAACAAGCCCGATCATGAGCGAGCGTACAACTCGTATGCGCCGACTCGAGCCTGCAGGGCGAGTATCAGCGGGACGGCTTGCGCTCGATCCAGCGCGGTTCTGCGCGAATCGCAGACGGGGGTCATACGAGCTCGAGGTCCACGAGTCACCGTCGCGCGATCGGATAGCTTCGTCAGCCATGCAGTTCCTCCGGATCGGACATCGAGCGGGACACATTCAGAAGCAAACCACAGGCAAGCAGGGTCACGAACATGCTCGAACCGCCCGAGCTGAAAAATGGCAGCGGAATGCCTGTCGCGGGCACGGCACCTACAACAACGGCAATGTTCAAAAGAGCCTGCAACACGATCATGGTGGTAATCCCGAAGGCAAGAAAGCTTCGAAACACATCCGGCGCACGAACCGCTACCATATATCCACGCCAGGCGAATAGCGCGAAAAGAGCGATGATCGCGATTACGCCGACGAGACCAAGTTCTTCTGCCACGACTGCAAACACGAAGTCCGAATGCACCTCGGGCAGGGATCCCATTTTCTGCGTACCAAGTCCCATACCGACACCCCACGTGCCTCCGTTCACCAGGGCCCGTTCGGCAGCAAGGATCTGAAAGCCCGACCCGGAAGGATCCAGACCCGGCTCGAGGAATGCGAGAAGCCGGCGCACCCGGTGCTCACGGCTCAGGAGCAGAATGACGGCGAGCGGTGTAGATACGACCGCAAGGCCGAAAAAATACCGAATCGGTGCGCCTGCGACAAAAAACATCGCCGCACCGACCAGAAACAGATACACCGATGTCGAAAAATCGTTCTGTGCATAGATGAGAAACGAAAACAGCGAGAGCACGAGGAAGGGGGGAAGCAGCGTGTTCACCGCGTCGTCCATGACGTCCTGCTTGTTGCTCAGCAGATGGGCCAGATATATGACCATTACAAGTTTCACGAGTTCGCTTGGCTGAAAACTGCGTCCGAACACGAAAATCCACCTGCGAGCGCCCTGCAATGAAGCCCCGACTCCGGGCACGAAGGTCAGCACCATAAGGACGAGTGAGGCGAGAAGCATAAGCGGAAGGAACCTGCGAATCCGGTCGAGCGACACAGTCGCCGGAACAATCGCGCACAACGCGCCGACCAGGGTAAAAAGCCCCTGCGTGCGGAAGAACCGGTACGGGTCGCCGAACAGGTGCCCAGCCCGGAAAAACGAACTCGAAAAGAGCACTGTCAGTCCGGTTCCCGTCAAAAGAACGATGGTTCCAAGGAGTATGGGATCGAACGTTCTTTTTACGTGTATTCGTTCCGCGCTGAAACTGTAGGAAGCCATTACACGACCCCCTGCGTCATGGACGACGCAACTGTTTCGAGCGAAGGATCGATTGCGTGAAGCAGGCATTCAAGACCGACGGCTCGACTGCCTTTCAGGAGTACCACATCGCCAGGACGTACCACTTTTCGTACATACTGTTCCGCGTCTGCAGCGTCGGATGCCCAGAAATGCGCTCCGGTGTACCCGGCCTGCGTGCAGGCCCGATATGCATCGCGCATGTGAGCCCCCACAAATACAACGGCCTGCACCGGAAGCTCTAAAATTCGCTGGCCAACACGTTCGTGCTCGACTCGCGAGCGCTCGCCAATTTCGAGCATCGATCCGAGCACGCAGACCTGACGACCGCCACTGCCCTCGGCAACAAGATCAAGCGCGGCGTGCATGGACTGCGGATTCGCGTTGTAACAGTCGAGCACTACGGTACAGATCCCCTTCAGAATCTGTCCTCGACCGAACATGGGAAGAACCGACTCCACACCGGCCTGTATACCGTCGGTGGTCACGCCGATTTCGCGGGCCATAACGGCAGCCGCCAGGGCATTCATTCCCATGACGAATCCCGGAATGCGCACGGCGATCTCCCGTCCATCGAATGACAGTACCCCACCAGCAAGCCCCCGACTCCGATACCCACCGTATCCGGGAGTTGCCCGGGTTCCGAAGCGCACGATGCGTCCCCGAACCCCGGCTGCAATAAGCGCCGCGTACTCGTCATCGTCGGGGACAAATGCTGTCTGCGACCCGGTAAACTGCGAGAAGATCAAGCGTTTCTCACGCGCAACACCTTCGCGCGTATGCACGAACTCTGTATGCGCAAGACCGGTATTCGTGACAATCGCGTAGTCCGGCCGAACAAGCTCGGTCAGCAACGCAATCTGGCCCGGGCCGTCCATGGCAATTTCGAAGACCGCATAGCGATGTTCAGCAGAAATGCTCAGCATAGCGAGAGGAAGACCAATCTCG
The DNA here is from genome assembly GCA_007121695.1 of Spirochaetales bacterium. GTDB lineage: Bacteria > Spirochaetota > Spirochaetia > DSM-27196 > SKKC01 > SKKC01. Next base: position 9,043 of record SKKC01000059.1, read on the forward strand.
GAGTTGAAATTCCCCTGGCTTTTCCAGGTCGCTCCGGCTGTCGATAGAGTCGATAGAATCGCCGCGAGCATCTCCTTGGTGCTGGTCTTGCCGTTGCTTCCCGTGATACCGACCTTCACTATGTCCGGATACCGCGCAATGTGCGCTCGCGCAATTCGTTGCAGCGCGTACAGCGGATCGTCACAGGCGATTATGGTCGCACGACCGTCCATCCCTGCCCTGCCCACATCCGCAAGGACCTCATCTGCCCGGTCGGTATGGACGAATGCAACCCGTGCACCGCGCGAAACTGCATCGCGAACATAGTCGTGCCCGTCTGCAAAACGGCCGGGAAGCGCAAGAAACGCGCTTCCCTCGGTCACGCTGCGGGAGTCGACGTGCGCACCAAAAAAGTCATGCGTCTCCGATGTTTTCAGGGAATACACCACCGACTCGGCAGCAAGTACGCGGAGGTAGAACTCGGCAGTAATTCGCGGGTACATCGTTGCGCTCACGGACTTCGCTCCCGTACGGGGCTTACCGCTTCGATTCGGGGGCCGGCGAAGGTCTGTTCGAGACCGAACACCTCGCGTGCAAGTCTGTCGATGCGAGCCGGAGAACTCAGCGCCGATACACTTGTTATCGCCCGTTTGTTCGATTCCAGCAGGGCGCGTTGCGCACGCTCGGCCTGCCTGACCTGGCGCTGAAGCCGGTCAAACCGAAAGGCCTGATGGGCATTCGCAAACATGAGTACCGGCAATAGTAGAATCAACACCCACGCAACGATCGACAGACGCTTCACCTTGACTCCTCGACGGTCCCTTTCTCGACAACGCGCAGTTTCGCGCTGCGCGAAGCGGGATTCGCAGATACTTCCTCGTCCGACGGCAGCACCGGTTTCCGGGTCAGAATTCTGATCCGTTCACCGGCTGGCAGAACCATCGTATCTATAAGTTTCGGCGCGAACTTCGAAGCATTCGAGTGCTTTGCCGTCACGGCGGAACGGCCAACAGCCGAATCGTCACCGGAGGCAGCACGGAACGCCCATTTCACCAGTCGGTCTTCAAGGCTGTGAAAGGTAATCACCCCCATTCGCCCCCCATCTGCCGACAATGCAGCAAGCGCGCTTGGAAGCGCGGCTCTCAGTCGTTCCAGCTCGGAGTTCACGGCGATTCGGATCGCCTGAAAGGTTCTCGTTGCCGGATTGTTCCTGCCCCGCCTGTACGCTGCAGGAACAGCTGATGCAACAGTTTCTGCAAGATCGCGCGTTGTCCGAAGCGCGTGTTCGTCTCGCGCTCGAAGAATAGCAGCTGCGATCCGGCGACTGTAGCGCTCTTCGCCGTAGACATACAGAATATCTGCAAGATCCTCCTGCGAGAGATTCTCGAGCAGCTCAGCTGCAGATCTAACCGAATCGGACAGCCGCATATCAAGCGGCTCGTCGCCGCGGAACGCGAAACCACGCCCGGAGGCTGACAGATGGAAGGTACTGATGCCAAGATCGAAGAGAATGCGATGGGGTCGGGGTCCGGAGTACGAGTTCCAGAACTCGTCATACCAGGCCTGCACGAACTCCACCCGCGACGAGAGCGGACCCAGAAAACTCCGGGCACGCTCGATCATGGTCGCATCTGCATCCACCCCGATAAGACGTGAGTCAGGAGAGTGCTCAAGGAGCAGCGCTGAATGTCCGCCTTCTCCGAGCGTGCAATCAACAAAAAGTCCACCATTAACCTGCTCGAGTTTCAGAAACTCGACAACCTCGGTGGGCAAAACGGGCACATGTGTCCGTTCCATCTATCGTGATTCCGCGTCGAAAAAGGATACGAACCCTCCCAGTTCTTCAGCCGCCTGCTGAAACTCCGGCTCAGTCTCTTCAAGGTACGCATCGTACGCTTCAACATCCCAGATCTCGAGATACCGGTTGATCCCCAGTATCGCACAGTCGCGCTTCAGACCCGCAGACTGCATCAGACTCGACGGAATATTTACGCGCCCTGCTTTATCGAGTTCCACCTCCTGCGCCGGCGCGATAATGCGTCGCTGCATCATGCGCGCCTTCCGTGTAAACGGGCTTGCTGCCCGCATCAGACTCTCACTGAGAGCTGCCCACTCAGTAGGAGGGAAAAGCCAGAGACAGTGATCCATGCCCCGCGTGAGCACCAGGAGATTTCCTGCGATTTCGCTGCGAATCCGAGAAGGAATGAGCAGTCGCCCTTTTTCGTCGAGCGAGTTCCGAAATTCGCCGGTTAGCATCCCCTATTCACCACATTTCCCTATATTTTCCCACTTTTTCCCACTGACTCTGACATCTTACGCGTCATGCGGCATGTGTCAATCATAGTAGACAGAATAAATTCGATATATTCGGTCTACTCTTTGAGAAGTGGTATATGGATGTGTAGTGGTATGTGTCCAGCTACGGCTGTATCAGGATCTGGCGAAGAGACGGTAGTCTATGTCGGGAAAGCAGTTGTTGCGGCGCTCGACTTTCGTGAGCCATTCGGTCGAGATCATGCCACCGCTTAAACTGTCATAGATATGAGTGAAGTTGCTGATGTGCTCTTTGACGCGGGATTCAGCGTAACTGACGGTGGTGCCCGAACGAATAATAAAGGGCCAGTCGGACGCCTGGCTCAGCAGCACCTCTCGAGCCGCCTGATTCAGCGCTCGTTTCTTGAGGCCGGTTTCATTGGGATACCGTTCCACGAGATCTATCATGCGTTCCACGGCTTTGTGGGTATGTCGGTAGATCCAGTCGTTCGATCCGTCGAGCCAGACTTCACCGTAGCCCTTGTTTCCCCAACTCGATAATACGGGATCAAGCACCTGAAACCCGTTGTGGGTCTGTGCGTACTGCCGTGGCGTCAGAAACTCGACCCAGTCTTCGTCGGCGATGGCTGCCTGATGTGCACGCCGGAACAGCGCTTCGAGCCACTGCACGCCTTCGAACCACCAGTGCCCGAACAGCTCTGCGTCGTAGGGGCACACGATTACCGGTACATTGTCTATGAGCGGAGAGACGACCCTGCACTGCCTGACCTGTTTAAACAGGAAGTTCTCGGCGTGTGAAAGCACTTTCGATCGCGCCCGTTCGGCAACGTAGGGCCGCTTCTGATCGGTTCTGCCGGTTATCGCGTAGTACTTGTATCCGGTGTTGATCCGCTCGGTTTCCAGATGAATGTAAGGGCCAATGTATTCAAGCGGCAGGTCGTGTCCTATGTCGCGGTAGAACTCGCGATAATCCGGATCGCCGGGATATCCCTCTGACTCGGACCAGACTGCATTCGCACTTGCCATGTCCCGCCCGAACGCGAGCACTCCGTTGGAGCACTGAACCGGGGCATAAACACCGGCTTCCGCCGGCTCCTGGCCAAAAAGCAGGCCGTGTGCCGCAACGAAAAAGAAGTGTACCCCGGCTTCGTCGAACAGTCGCTCTATGCCCGGGTAGTAGCCGCATTCGGGCAGCCAGAAGCCTTTTGGCCGGCTTCCGAATGCAGCGGCATGTTCGTGCATCGCAACCTGTATCTGCACCCGAACCGTGTCCTCGCAGTTCTGATACACCGGCGCAAACGGATGGGTTGCGAGTGTGGTAATCGCCTGTATTCGACCAGTTTCGGTATGATGACGAAACCGGGCAATGAGGTCCTGTTCGTATTTTTCCACGAAATCACTTCTGCACTGCGTGTACAGATCGAGATACATCGCGGCCACGGGCGCGAAATCAGGGTCGGATGCGGTGCGTTCGCGCTCTTTCGTACCAAGCTCGATGAGCCGGTCAAGATGCTGCACGTAGCGCTGGCGCAGCAGGTCATCGTTCAACATCGATACGAGCGTCGGACTGAAACTCATACAGAACGAACCCGAAACATCGTCGCCCTCAAGCCGATCGAGCATGCGCAGCATCGGCAGATAGGTCTCCGATATGGCTTCAAACAGCCACATTTCTTCGAGGAACGACTCATATTCCGGATGCCTTACAAAGGGAAGATGAGCATGTAGTACCAGCATTACCGAGCCATGTTTCATAGGGTGTGTACCGTCCGGACCTTGTTCAGTCGCTGCCTGCGTAGCGGTCAATGAGAGAAATGATTCTACCGGGGATCTCCGAGCCGAAACGGGGAACTCCAAGGTGTTCGAGGCCGGACAGGGCAAGAACGCGGTCCTTTCGGTCGTCCGCGGCTACAGCCTCTGTTACGGCAAACGGCAGGCCACCCGATGGAACGGTAACCGGGTTGCTTCGACAAATTGACACGTGCCGATCTCCGCACAGGGCGATAAGTTCGGTATAGTAGCTCGCATCCTGTCGGGGGAGATTAATGTAGCGGCTTTTGTCATCGATTCGAACGGGTATCTCGAACGAATCCACCACCGTGTGATCGTCAAAACCCGGGTTGTCCATTTCGACGATTCTCAGGATGAGTTCACTGAACTCTTCGTCTGCAGTGACGTCGACGAGCGTCTCGTCGCGGACATCCCAGTAACAGAAAGCCCATGCAGGGTCGCGGACCATGAGATGCATTCGTGTTTCGTTATACCGGTCCGGAATCTCGTGCTGCTCGTTCGACACCGATGCGAGGTCTTTTTCCGAAAAGAACCGGGCAAGCTGATACTTGCGCTCTTCAACGCGCATGGCGTTGTTATTCGATTCGTCGTGATCTTCCCTCGCTTCCTCGAGCGCATCGCTTACGAGAGCAATAATTTCGTCCGGGGTAGATTCTTCGGGTATGTCGACATCCAGTCTGTCAGCGAGTTTGTGCAGCAGTTCTTCGTTCAGACCGGCAAGACGCTCGCGTGTCATTCACATTCTCCCACCGCCGAAGCAGCTGTTCGGTATCGTAGAAAAATAGTCATTGTCGCGTCAAGCAAGCGGTTTCTGCGCGAGGACCAGTACTACATCACCAAACCCCAGGGGTTTTGCCAGACGGTCCAGGGGACGCTTGATCCAGGCCGGAGCCATGCCCATGGCAATACCTCCCCAGGTCCGCTGCGCGCGCGCCTGAAGACCGCATTCCTCAACAAGCCGTTTCAGATTGCGAGCCGAAAACAGATTCAGGTGGTCGGCGATGGCCGATCGCCACTGCGGACCAAACAGCTTCGCCTGAAGCCCGGAGGTGTTCGGGGTGACAATGATCGCGTATCCCCCCGGTTTCAGCAGGTCTTGTACGTCTGCAAGAAAAGCTCTCGGGTCCGGCACATGTTCGATAACGTGCGAAAAATGCACCACATCAAACGAGTCGCGCGGCAGATCAAGTGTATCGATTGTCCCGATGTGTATCGTGACACCGCGTTCCTTCTGTCCGTATACCGCCGCGGGGACACAGATCTCCACCCCTTCGACGTCCCAGTCTTGCGTCTTCAGATGCTGTAGCAGTGCGCCGGTAGCACATCCGACATCGAGAAACCGCCGTGGTCTGTCGAGTCCCTCGGTGAGCTCGTCGAACCGGATATCGGCAAGGCCTCGAAGCATCAAATCAAGAAATGCCGTGTCGTTTTCAAGTTCGTAATCGAAATAGTCCGTCTGATATCGGTTCTGCAGATCGTCAAAGACCGGCTGCGGATTCTGATAGACATGACCACAGTCGCGACAGCGGACAAAACGGAAGTCACCACAGTCCCAGTACGGTCGATCGGAGCTGGACCCGCAGATAACACACGAAACAGCGCCGGTACGCTCGTCGGGATCCGGTTTCATGGAAAAGGTTTTCATGGGTCATCCTCCAGGAGCCGGATCAATACTGATGTTCCGTCGGACTCGTCTGCCGGACTCATCGGACAGGATTATTCCGGTATTTATCGAGCGACTTCCGACGATGACTGTGCCGACCCGCAGTGCACCGCTGTCGTCGTGAAGTCCGGACGCGCGTCGCCACCCACCCGGCCAGGTAACGAGATCTGATTCACGGGACAGCGGACGCAGGCGGTCATCGTCGACTGCGGACAGAAAGGAACCGGCCTGTTCGATTGTGGTAGACGCCAGTTCGCGTACCGCGACACCGGGTAACTGCGCTTCGTCTATGGATCCACTGGGCTCACCAGGTGCAGTTGAAGGAGCCTCGAGCGGAACGTTGCCTCCGGCCTCTACCAGCGCCTGTTCGTCGTCGGGTTCTGTCCCGTCGGTTCGTTCCAGGACATCGCGATCGGGAGCGAACACACCAGGCACCAGTCGATCCACGGTCAGAACGTGGTAGGTTAGAGTTCCGACTGCA
>SKKC01000335.1 GCA_007121695.1 Spirochaetales bacterium
ACCGCGGGTACGGATTAAGCGACGGCACGGCGACGCTGCCGGTCATGAAGGCGGATGCGCTGTCGGTCATCGATTTCGTCGAACAGAGCCTTGGCGTATCCGGGCCCATCGTGGCCCACGGGCACTCGATCGGAACCTTCGTGGCAAGTTACGCGGCGGAACAGCGCGGGCTGCAGGCGCTTGTTCTCGAATCACCGGTATCGAACGCGGAGCACTGGCTTCGAAGCGCTGTCCCCGGAGTGGTGCGCAGACTTATTCGCGTTGAGGTCACGAACGGGCTCGCGGAAGCCGATAACACGGCCCGGGTCGCGGATTTTCCGGGCCCGACCTTCTTCGCCGTCGGCTCGGAGGACTTTGTAACGCCACCCGCCATGGCGGAAATGCTGTATGAACTCAGCGGTGCAGGGTGGAAGCGTCTGTATATTCAGGTCGATGGTGACCACAACAGTCTGCCCGGGGACGACGGCTTTCGCGACGGGTTTCGGGCGCTTCTTTCGGCGGTGCGTGGGTAGGGTATTCGTGGTTAGTCGCCTGCTGCCTGCCCGGACCGCCTCATGTTTGCACCGTAGGTTGGCCACGCTGTTTCTGCGAGACCGTCTGTTCCCGAGTCGAATGCGTACACGTACCCACTTGCAGATGAAATGAACAGGACACCGTCAGGTCCGATTACCGGGCTTGACCATCGTCCCGAGCGTTCGGTGTATCTCCACAGCATAGACCCCGTCGGATCAATCGCGACGAGGTCGCCCGATGCAGATGCGATAAACGTCGATCCATTGCTTCCTATCGTAATGTTCGTATAGCCAAGCATTTGTGTGGGGAAAGATGGCAGTTCTCTTAAATGATCGCGATTATCGATGCTGCCGTTGCTCCAGTCCGGGTGGAGATCGAGCACCATAATGAGTGACGGAGGCAACTCACCTGCTTCCGGGATCAGGATTGACTCGACGGTAATGGTGTTATCCGGACCTATGGCAGAGTTCGGGAAAAACTCCGTACGCCGGTCCAGGAGTGGATATGGAGCCTCAGAACGTTCCTGGACGGAGTATCGAACTTCCGGAATCTGAAAGCGCCAGCGCACGGTACGATCCGCCTCGATCGCGTACAGCTGGTCACGGCCAAGCTGGACAATTGCTGCGCCGAAGCTGTCGACAGTCACCCCGAGAAACTCACGGTCGAAGGTCCGGGATGGGTAGAAGAGTGCCGTATCGTACACCCACCGCCGTGAACCGTCTGGGTTAATCGCATGTAAAGAAAAGGTTTGTCCGTGCAGAACAGTTACGTATACCATTCCCTCCGGTGTAATTGACGGGCGTGAGAGGATCTCCCCACCAGCGTCGTACCGCCAGAGCGTCGATCCTTCATTTGTTGCATCAATCGCATACAACCTGCTTTCTGCCACAAGGAGCAGAACTCCGTCGTCCCGCAGTGCCGGAGTCTGTGCCACCGCGTTTTCGATCGTGACAGTCCAGAGCGTTTCGCCTGAATCACCACTGTCCCGGATTGCATGCAGGACGCCAGACGCCGGAACGATGTATACTGTGCCGGTAGCGCTGATTACGGCTCCCGAATCGACGGATGATTCCAGGTTCTGACTCCATCGCTCACGAAGCCAGTTCCTTTCGATGTGCAACGCGTGCAAACGTCCGGATGAACCTCCCACGTACACGGTTCCGTCCGGACCGACAGCAGGTGAAACCGGAACTCGTGAGCCTGTGCGGAAGCGGGATAAAAGCGGCGCGTCTGCGTGTGCGTGTCGAGCTGTTCCTAAGATCAGTACAACACAGAGTGCAAACGTGGCGAGAGAACCCATTGTGTTTTTCCTGCGATTATTCATGTGCATACCGTAAAAATACACGGAAAAATATACAGTAAACAAGAGCTGCATGGATGTTGTACCGATCGCATTCGAAACTAACCTGTTCGATAGGTTTCGCTCTGCAACATCGGTACACAGTCCTTCAATCGCTACACGCACACAGGATTGCGCTCATGCAAGCTTCGTGAATCATGTATTTTGAAATCGCTTCTGGAGGTATAGACGCGCTATACCTTGACAGGTTCGCCGGTCCGGCTCACGCTGCATACATGGTTTCCCTGAAGCGTCGTGTTCCCGACGTACACCGTAGTGAAGTGGGCCCGTTTCACCTTGTTCATTACACGTTTACCGGCGAGTATCACGCGCAACGGTCAATCGAAGCGATACGGAGCAGGCTGTATCATGATCTTCTGGACAGGCACCGGATTATTGCGTTCGATTCAGTATCGGTCTACCTTGATCTGAACGATACGTGGAGCGGACGCGGGTTGGCAGGATTCTGGTTTCGCGAAAACCCTGTCGGAGTTGCCGGTGCCCGCGCGCATCTGGACAGACACTTCGGTGCTGACTCAGTACAGATGGAAGACGGGTTCGATCGGGTCTGGTCGACGATGACCGAAGACACGGCGTTGCTCACCACTGTGGTTCCCGAGCAGTCTGCTTTCGAGGTGCGAATGCCGTATCGAAGCGAAGCGACCACGCGCAGGTGGACTCCCCGTCTTCTACCGCACCTTGTTCAATACGCGCGTGCCCAGGGGCAAAAGGAGGGGTGCGTCCTCGAGGTAGCCGACACGATCAGAAAAGAGCTCCGGTATCTCTTTCTTCAGAAAATTAGCGTATGACGTCTGCTGCACCTATCGATACGGACTGTACCCGGCCCCGGTATAGCCCTCGGCGCCCTGCGGGCCATAGCCGAGTTCATCGCGGCGGGCTCTGAAACGCTCGACCGCCCCTGCGTACGACGAATCATCAATGAAGTTCACGTTCTCATTCGGGTCGTTCTCGAGGTCAAACAGGACCTCAGGAATAGATGGTCCATACCAGCAGTATTTAAGCGCGTCGTGCTTGATCATGAGGTGATTTGCTGGCGCCGGCTGATTCCGACCAATAGCCGAGACAGTCTCGTTCACCCACCCGGAGGCATCTCCGTTCATGAGCGGCACGAGTGACCGGCTGTCGCGTCCTTCGGGTACCGGGAGCCCGGCGAGATCGCAGAGCGTCGCGAACAGATCGCACAGGTTCACATTCTCGTTCACAATAGTGCCACCGGCGAATTTCTTCGGCCACCGGATAATGAGCGGTACGCGGCAACTGCCCTCGTAAAACTGTGTCTTTTCCCAGATGCCGTGCTCGCCGAGCATCTCCCCGTGATCGGAGGTGTATACAATGATCCAGTCATCAATATCCTGCCCGAGCTCTTCGAGTGTTTCGAGAACACGCTTGAAGTGGGAGTCCACCGTCTCGATCATGCCGTAGTAGGCTGCGGTTGCACGACGAATGTCGCGCGGCGTTGCGTTCACGTCGGGTGGCATTTGCGTACGAGAGAGCACCGGGTGGTCAGCCCGATCCTGTTCATAGATCGGGACTCTGTTCAGGTAGTAGCGAAACTTCGCCTCGTCAGTTTTGAACGCGTAGTGCGGCTGTAGTAGGCTGAGCTTGAACAGAAGCGGTCTGTGAGACTCGGGCCGGTCGTAGTGCTGGTCGGCGAAGTATCGGTCGAGATACTGTATGGCACCGAGCGTGGCGTATTCGTCTATCGTTGCATTTCGGCTCGCTCCGGCACCAGCGCGCTCGATCTCTTTCTGGTTGCTCCACTTCCCGGTCCCCGGCGCGGGCGTATACTTCTCGAACTCGTCTTCGGCCTTTCCGTCGATATATCTATCAGTGACACGCGCGTCGGACCCGATCCGTACCGTCCAGCCCTGCATCTGGTCAGGACCGGTATGATGAAGCTTGCCCGCACACGCGGTGATGTATGCGTACTGTGCGAATCGTCGCGCGAAGGTCATGGAGTTCGGCGGCAGGTCATCGCCGAACCTATGGCACCCGCACGTCATGGGAAGCTGCCCGGACATGAGACACTGGCGGCCTGGCACGCAAATGGGTGACGCCGCGTATGCGTTACGAAACACGACCCCGGTTTCTGCCAGGAAATCGAGCGTAGGCGTCCGAATAACACCATTGCCCTCGTACCCGGTGACGTCGGGACGGTGTTCGTCGCTCATGAGAAAAAGCACATTGGGTCGCATACACACTTCCTTGAGGCGGAATCCCGCCACCGTAGCTCAAGGACGTGTTTGCGTCAAACTCACGGGCGCATCGATGTCCGCGCGCGGATGCCGGACGATCACACGATTACCAGAGGTTCGGGTCGACGGGAGCAATAACGTCGTAGGCGGTGCTTTCGCGAGGGGAGGCCATCATGTCAGCGACTGCGTTCTTCCAGTTCGCGTAGTGGGCGGTTTCCTTGTGCGCGTCGACGGCAGCCTGATCGCGATAGACCTCGTAGAGCACGAACGTACCGTCCTGTTCGGTGTCTCGCAGCACGTCGAATCGGAGCACACCGGGTTCCTTGAGCGACCCTTCGTGATTTTTCACCGTTTCGGCTTCGAATGCTGCAACGGATTCCGGTTTTACCTGTACGGTAATAATGCGAACGATCATG
>SKKC01000324.1 GCA_007121695.1 Spirochaetales bacterium
CGACCGAGCGGAGCAGGCGCGGAATATGAAGCGTGAAAGCGAAGAGATCATGGCCGTGAGCGAGGAACCGCTCGATGCCCTTGCGGCGGCGATAGCGCCTCTGAGGGACGAAGCGCTCGGCGAGCATCGTCTGACGGTTGAGTCGTGTGATAACAGGCAGTCAGACGTGCGCGAGTGGATACAGTCAAAGCTGGATGCAGAAGAGAAGCGGATCGGAACCCTTCGCGAGCGCATACTGGCTATAATGCAGGATTTCCGGCGCGATTACCCCGCTGAGACCTCGGAAATCGATGTTTCGATCGAGGCCGGAGCCGAGTATCGGGCAATCCTGACGAGGCTGCGAGCCGACGATCTACCGAAGTTCGAATCAAGGTTCAAATCATTGTTGAACGAAAATACCATTCGGGAAATTGCGAACTTTCAGGCGCAGCTGAACAAGGAATGCGAAGTTATTCGTGAACGGGTCGAGCGGATCAACAGTTCCATGGCGGCAATCGAGTTCAATCGCGACCGGTATATTCGACTCGAGGTTATTCCCACAGCGGATTCGGAAATCCGGTCCTTCCGGCAGGAACTGAAAAGCTGCACCGAAGGAAGCTTTACCGGGGCACGCGATCAGCAGTACACAGAGGAAAAATTCGTCCAGGTCAAGGCAATCATAGATCGTTTCAAGGGCCGGGAGGGCACGACGGACAGCGACCGACGCTGGACCGACAAGGTTACCGACGTTCGAACCTGGTTCTCGTTTGCCGCGTCCGAACGCTGGAAGCACGACGACAGCGAGCACGAACACTATACCGATGCTGGTGGCAAGTCCGGTGGACAGAAAGAAAAACTTGCGTACACCGTGCTCGCGGCGAGCCTCGCCTACCAGTTCGGTCTCGAGTTCGGCGAAATCCGGTCCCGGAGTTTCCGTTTCGTGGTCATAGACGAAGCCTTCGGGAAAGGATCCGACGAGTCGACACGGTACGGGCTTGATCTGTTCGCGCGACTGAACCTGCAGCTGCTTATCGTGACTCCGCTTCAGAAGATACACATCATCGAGCCCTACGTGGCAACCGTGGGGTTCGTGTATACCGAGGACGGCATGAACTCCCTGCTTCAGTGCATGACCATAGAAGAATACCGCGAGGAACTCGAACTTCGGCGCGCAGGCGGTGTGGATACGGAATGACACAGTGGACCGAGCCGGCTGACATCCGAGCACAGATTGATAAACTATGGAATCGCGGCGACGTGCTGCGAACGGTCCTGGCCCGCTTTGAACAGGTTGATGACGACACGCACGGCGGTCGCACGATCGATCTACCGTATCGCGTCCGTCTCCGGGGGCCATCGCCGCGGGAGATGTCCGAGCACTTTGACAGAGTCCGGGACTGGGTAGACGCGATGCAACGGACGGCTACCCGCTATGGATGCGAGGTCGAGTGGAAAACGATCAATCACCGTCAGCTCGGACGAAACGACATCCCGGTCGCGCTTCTGCTACCGGATATAGCCTGCGTTGTGCGCATCGCCGGAACCAGAACCGAACTTGACTGTTTCGCGCGCCTCGCTGAAACGCTCATAGCACGCCTGCCAGAGACAGCGGCCTGGATCCGCAGTCGTCCCTTCGATCTTCTGTCGCTCGAGGAGAGTCTTGACCGACTGATCCACTTTGTGGAATGGATGCGTGAACACCCGCCAGACGGCAGATACCTGCGTGAGGTCGACCTGCCAGGAATCGACACCAAGTTTCTGGAATCACACACAGCAGTACTCGCGGCATGGCTCGAACAAGTGTTGCCGGAGGAGCGCAAGGACTCTGATGCACACCCCATACGATCGTTCGCGCAGCGATACGGCTTCTCCCGCAAACCGGAACTCGTACGGTTTCGTCTGCTCGATACAGAACTTGCACCCGCGTTTGGCGGGTTCACGGACGTGAGTGTTACGACGTCCGAGTTCAAGATGTGCCGAATGCCCGAGCGTGGCGTGAAGCGAATCGTTGTCGTTGAGAACGATATATCCGCGCTCGCCCTGCCGGACCTGCCCGCAGCGGTCGCGCTCTTTGGACGCGGATACAACTTCGATTTTCTCAGTGACACGACGTGGCTTTCCGAAGTTGAAGTCGACTACTGGGGCGATATCGACACCCATGGCTTTGCAATCCTGAACCAGTTTCGCGCGTTCGCGCCGCACGCGAAGTCCATTCTCATGGACCGGGATACGCTTCTCGCACATACCGACCACTGGACCGTTGAGCAGAAACCGTCTACGAGGAAGCTCGAACGACTCACGCCCGAAGAACAATCGCTGTACAACGACCTTGTTACGGACAGATACGGAAACCGTGTGCGCCTCGAACAGGAGCGAATACGGTACGGCCTCGTGCGAACAGCAGTTTCGTAGACAAGTCGGCGGTGCACCCATCCCGGTGGAAACCGGCGCAGACTCTATCCGCACAGCGGCAACCCGACACGAGCAATGTGGTCCCGAAGTGGAGCGGATGTCTGTTCATTCACGATCACGAAGTCGATGGACCACGGGAACACAGCGTCGTCGAGTTCCCGAAGCCAGCTCCAGGTATCCCGTATGGTGAGATCTCTGCCGAAAACGGCGATATCAATGTCAGAGCCTTCGCGCCAGGTGCCCTTCGCCCGCGAGCCAAAGAGCACAGCTGACTCGACGCGTGAATCTGCACACAGAACATCGCACATTTGCGAAAGAACGCGCCCGGGAACACCCGTCTCACCACTCGCGACCTTACTCTGAATCATGCCGGGCACCAAGCGTATTCCTGAGTTCCCGAAGAAGGTCCACGAACACGTTCCTGACTGCAGCCTCAATCTCTTTTGCACGGGATTCGTCATACAGGTGAGCGCTTTCGTTTCGTGCCTGGTGCATATCGTGCCATGCATTCCCGTTGGTAAGAATCCCGTCTATGAATGCACGCCGGATTACCGGCTTTGGACCAACGACGTCCTGCACTCCCGTATACCGCAGGTAGTCCTGTAGCGTCTTCCACGCTAACTCGTACGCGAGTTCGAATGCCTTGATCAGACCTTGTCTCTCAAGAGCGTTTGGTTCTACGACTGAGACCGCTGACTCGAGATTATCTACACTGTTCGAAAAATTACTGAATCGCTGTTTCCAGCGAATGTCGAGATCTTCCATAGCGGCATTCCTCACCACACGTATGGTAGTGGGAATCGTGCGTTTCTCACAATAGACTGATCAAGACTACATGGAGCTCGGGTGAATCGGAGCCGTTAGATACCGGCGAAACCAGCGACCGATAGGTGTCAGAACGATTTCGCTCGAGTCTTCCTCAAACTCAAGGGGAAAATACTCGTGCATAACCGCAGCGGTTGTCGCGAAAACATAGGGGTGCCCGTTCGGGAACCGTACCGGGTTCCACTCGCCAAAAGCAACGTGAAAACTCTGTATGCTGCCATCGTTCCGGGCACGTAACCGGTCTCCAATAGTCGTGACGTAGGTCTCGAGACGACCCAGGCCTTCCCGATCCCAGTGCGCGTCGCGCTGCCCGCCTTCGGCGACATACAGTGGAAGGCTAAACGAATCGATCTGTTCGAGCACGTTTGATAGCACTTCGACCTGCTCCTCGGCACCCTGCGTGTGTCTGTGGTCGCCGACGTATATATGAAACCGAAAACCGTCTACAAGATCCGGGTTGGCGTCTGCGTACGCGACGACTGCGTCCCTCCAGATTCGGCGATACTGCTGGAAGTGTCCGCCGCCTTCACGAGTCGTACACGCCGAGATATACAAGCGGGCTTCCGGAAATCCCGCTCGGAATGCGGGAAGATACTCGTCGAGCACTTCGAGGTAGTAGCGAACGTCGTCATTCGGCGGATACTCACTGTCGAAACTTCGGTCTATACGAATCTGGCCAAGCATACCGTTGCCGGGCTGACCAGTAAACCATTGCCGCAAGTAGAACTCGGTACCAACGAGTATGTGTTGTATTCGAACCCCGTTGTCGACGAAGCGCTGCCAGCCTGCGATCTGGTCCGCTACCGGCTCGTACATGTTGACCGACGGAACAAGCTCAATATCGTTCTCGACGAGGTAGACGCTCCACGACTCAATGAGTTCATCTGTCCAGATTCGGATTCGGGGTGAATCCACGAACGCAGAAGGGACATTCTCGGGGACAAAAAACGCATCCTGGCTGCTGTTACCCGAACTGACGAGCATTTTTAGCAAAGCCGTGACGTCCGGGTGCATTTGCTCAGGTGTGTCGCGAGCCATTCGTGAGTTCAGGCTGAGAGTACGCGGAACATCCCTCAACCGATCCTCAGAAACTCGCCCGTCGTCTCTGCTGTGAGTAATCGGAGCGGGACTCCCGCTGGCAACGGAAGCGCCCGCGATAAATGTCACGATAAGACAGAATATGCTGTACGTTCTCTTACGCTGTTGCACGAATTACTCCGTAGCGACGGTATCGTTTC
>SKKC01000044.1 GCA_007121695.1 Spirochaetales bacterium
AGCCGTACAGGTCACGATCGAGCGTCTCACCCGCAACGGTAGAACCCGCAGGTCGGGTAAAGAAGACGGCCACTTCGTACAGTTCATCCCAGGTTTCGGGCACCGTCAGAGCGCGTCCGTATTCTTCCTGGAACGCTGCCTGTTCGTCCGGATGCTCGAACCAGTCCTGTCGGTATGCCATAATCGGTGACATGGGGTTTCGCGCGAATGCGATAATCTCACCTGGTCGGAGCAGTTCGTTGGTCATGTGCGAGTTAATGACAGGCTCCGGGTAGTGCTCGTACGGATCGAAATCGAAGCGCTCCATGTGCGGTGTCAGGTCTGCTACATACTCGTAGAAGTAGCCGAACCATCCGGGTGAATGGTACCCGATATCCCAGACGCCATCCGGTGCATCAAGCTGAAAGCGCTGCCACACCTGATCCGGCGGGAGAACCTCCATCTCGATGTTGATGCCCGTCATTTCCTCGTAGAGCGGAATAAAGTGCTCTTCCATGGGGCCAACGTGGGCACCGGGATGTTCACCAATGCGAATGGTAATCTGCTCGTCGGCTGCTTCCTGACCTCCGCCAGCGAATAGCCCCGGTGCGAGTACCAGAACAAGCGCGAGTGCGACTGCCACCGCGCGGAACGAAAATACCTTATGTGTCATTTGAAACACACCTCCCTTACGGTTTCCCGTGGTTTGTTCGTAAACCGTAGCATGAGGTTTCAGGTTGTCAACAAAAACATTTCCTTAATAGTTACAAATACTTATTTGGTAAATACCATTACAGCATTTGGCCTTCGGGTTCATTCAGGAAGGACGAGATCACCAAGATGGCTCGTTGCGTTCATGAAATGAATAAGCCGGTACGCTTCGGTGCACATGATCCGCGTGACTCCACAGTTCAGGTGTCGCAGGCGACGCTTGGAGATCAGGTGCATCGGGATATCCAGAAGCGCTCCCAGGAGAAATCCCGCAAAATGAGCGTGCGTGACCAGACCTATTGCCGAAAACCGGGCTGCGTACTCCGTTTCATAGCGCTGAAGCACGCGATGCGCCCGCTCGACAAACTCCGACTTCGTTTCGCAACTTGTATTACCGGCCCACCCGGTCGAACGTGGGAAATCCTCCGGGAGAAGGAGACCCTGTGTCTGCTCCGTCCCCCCAGGCGCTCCCTCCGGCGAGTCGAACCGGGCACGAATCTCGTCGCCGCTCAGCCCGGGGCTCTCGTACAGCAACCCCTTCTCACAGAGGTCAGGGTCAACTACAGCCGCCACGGGCAGCGTTTTCCGAATGAAATGGGCGGTTTCGAGTGTCCGAAGCGCGGGGCTTATAAACAAGCATTGGGGACGGAGCTCACTTTCCGCAAACCATTGTCCCGTGCGCCTGGCCTGTTCGCGCCCGCGCGGGGTCAGAGCTGCGTCGTCAGACGTTGATGTACCCGCGTTTTCTTCCGATTCACCGTGTCTGATAATAAATATGTCCAAAGCCGATATCAGCGCCGGGGCGCGCGTTCGGAAAGGCCGGTCGCGATGGTCTGCAGTGCAACTGCCATCGCTTCGTCGCGCAGATTTTCCTGCTCTACGAAGCCGCCTCGCCGGAGAAACCCGAAGGCCACCCACTCGCTCCGTCCCCGTTCAACGCTCGATTCAGTCGCTGCCAGCACCTCGCCGGTGGAGACGTGGATAATCCGTGACGTGACACGCAGCTCTACGGCTTGCCGGTCAATCCATGCGATAAAGGCCGTTGTTCTGTCCTCGCTGTACCGAACATGTTCAACTGTCGTTATGCAGACTGCTTCCGCGCCAATCATTGAACCCATCTGCTGAGCGGTCCGTGTATCGACCATGCCGGAGAGACGCTGAAACTCTGCCTGTTCGAGTAATGCCCGAACCTGTTCCTGTTCAATAATCCGATATCGACCGTACTCCTGGAGCGCAGCCGTCAGAATTCCGGTATAACTGCTTTCGGCCGGTATCTCTCCCTGCACCGCCAGTATACCCACGAGCCATCGTTCGTCACGCTCGTATGGTTCAAGTCGACCGGGGCGATATCGATCGCCCGAAGTCGTGGCACACGCGAAAAGCGCGAGTGTAAGGAAACACGCGCATACAAGATAAACGGCGTTCCAATAGCCGAAGTTCTGCTCACTACGCATGTCTCCAGAGTAAGCCCGTATCACCTGCCCCCGCAAGAGCGGCATTCCTCGTTCGCGTGCAGCTTGACCGCACGGTGAACCTTCACGATAATCGAAAAAAAGGATAAAAACGTGAAATTAAGAACTGTTTTCGCAGGACTGTACGTCGCTGTTTTTCTGCTGCTGGCGATCATTATCGGTCTGGTTCTGTTGCTTATGGCGAATCAGACTGCGCTGAGTGAGAGTCACGAGCGCCGTTATCTTTCGTACCAGGCTGCAGACGAGCTTCGTCAGAGTTCGGACGACCTCACTCGTCTGGCCCGTACCTACGTTGTCACCGGTAACGACATATACGAGGACATGTACTGGGAAGTGCTTGCCATTCGAAACGGCGATAGTCCACGTCCCCTCGACTACCACCGCATCTACTGGGATCTGGTCCTGGACATGAACAACCGGCCTCGGCCCTTTGGCGAGGCGAGTGCGCTGCAGGAACGAATGCAGGCCCTGGGGTTTACCGAAGAAGAATTTGCGCTGCTCGCCGAGTCTCAGGCGAACTCTGACGCGCTGGTGTTTGCCGAAACGATCGCAATGAACGCTGTGAAAGGTTTGTATGATGATGGTCAGGGAAACTTTGTTGTTCCGGGTGAACCAGACCGAGAGATGGCGATACGGATCATGCACGACGAAGCCTACCATCGCGAAAAGGCGGGTATCATGGCGCCCATCGACGCGTTTTTCGAGATCTTGCAGACGCGCACGCAGAACGAGGTGAGTCGCCTCACCGCTCGTGGCCAGCTGCTCACCGGGTTCATCATCACTCTGTCGATCATTCTGGCCGTGCTGCTGCTTGTAACCTATATGCTGTTCCGGATTCGCGTCATGGCACCGGTTGCCGAGCTCGACCGGAATCTCAGAAACATAGCTGGCGATGCAGGCGATCTCAGCGCGCGCCTTCCGGTTCGCCACGCTGACGAACTCGGTTCGCTCGCCGGGTCATATAACGCAACCGCGGAGCGACTTGCCGCGACTCTATCGGGGGTTCGTGAGCAGACGCGCGCCCTGACCGAACTCGGAGAAACGCTGTCATCCAATATGACCGAGGCGGCTTCGGCTGTGCATGAGATAACTGCAAACATACAAGGTGTAAATCAACAGACAGGCACACAGAACGAGAGTGTCAACGCCAGCCGCGAAAGCGTTCAGTCGATTATTCAGGCCCTCGAAATCCTCGATTCGAGTATTGATCAACAGACTCTGCACGTGTCGGAGTCATCGTCTGCAGTCGAGCAGATGACGGCGAATATCGCCTCTATTACCAGATCACTTCAATCAAACGAACAGAGTGTCGAGGCTCTGCAGACTGCGGTCGAGCACGGTCGCAACGACATGAATACGG
This sequence comes from Spirochaetales bacterium, assembly GCA_007121695.1. GTDB lineage: Bacteria > Spirochaetota > Spirochaetia > DSM-27196 > SKKC01 > SKKC01. The sequence goes on from SKKC01000044.1 coordinate 3,523, forward strand.
TCACGAAGGACGTTGTTGACGTATCGGATCGGTCGGAGGGACTGATAGAGATCAGCCGGCTTATTCAGCAGATCGCGTCGCAGACAAACCTTCTTGCCATGAATGCAGCTATTGAGGCTGCACACGCCGGCGAGAAGGGGAGCGGCTTTGCGGTGGTTGCTGACGAAGTGCGCAAACTCGCAGAGTCGGCAGGAGAGCAGGCACGGACTATTGCTGTTGCATTAAAGTCAGTTCGCGAGGCGGTCGAGCGAATCACATCATCCTCAGAGCGAGTGCAAACCCAGTTCCAGGGTATCGAGTCGGGTATTCAACAGGTGGCGCAGCAGGAGACGAGCATTCGACACGCGATGGAAGAGCAGTCGACGGGAAGCAGGCAGGTCATGCATGCAAGCGAAGAAGTTGCGAATGCAACAGACGAAGTGCGCTCCCAGTCGAAAGAGATGCTATCCCGCAGTCAACAGGTTCTCGAGGCCTTTACCATGCTCGGCCGCATAAGCGACGAGACCAGAAGCAGCATGAACGAGATGGCTGTCGGCATGCAGGAGATCAGCACATCGGTTAATGCTGTCAACGACATGAGCGTTGAAAACCGTGACATTATAAACGCCCTGGTCGTATCGGTGGAACGGTTTCGCCTGTAAGGGGATCGGTCAGGCAGAGAAGAACCTTCGGCCAGTGCCTTCCGACAGGCGCGCTGAATAGATGTTGCCACATACCCCTCGGAATCGATACACTCTGGTGTTCAACGTCATGGCCACGTCGCATCCCCCACATTACCACACGTCAACAACTCCCTACGACCGCCATTCGCCGGCGAGGTATATCCTGCTCGCGAGCGTGATCCTGCTGGTCTCGGCGAGCAGTAGCACGGTATCGAATCTGTTCCCCGTCGCGAACCGCGCGGGAATCGATGCAGTCTACGACA
>SKKC01000428.1 GCA_007121695.1 Spirochaetales bacterium
ATGGGACCGGATAATGGCACGAGCAGCAATGCGTATTTTGTCGGGGGAGCTATCGCTTCCGACAACGGTGTAGATCTCACGGTTCACGGTAGCGAATTTTTTGGTAACAGGGTGGCAGACGACAGTGTCGGCACACGAAACACAGGTGGGGCAATCTATTTTGTCGGTGGCATTACGAGTACTGCGACCCTGGAACTCGGAAGCGTGGCGATCGTCGGAAACACCGCCCGGGGCTCCTATGGAGCAGGGCAGCGTGGAGTCGGCGGCGTAGAGGCCCGAGGAACGACATACTCCAGAACACGCATCAGCTTCGTTTCATTCTGGAACAACCGGGAACTCACCGCCTCCAACGACGAACCGTTAGACCTGATGATCGCTTCCGACGGCTATTACATCAGCGACACGGCCTTCGGGGCTGCCGGGTGGACGCCCGACGAACCTGACCTTTTCCTTTCTCCGCCACGAGAAATTGAACGGGTGGTCGGCCCCTTCTCCGAGTTTGATGATGCCGCCTATCAAGAGATTACCGATGAAGGGCTCACACGACAGCTTGGGAACGTCAACGAACTGCCCCAGGTGGCCGAGGCGCCCAGCGCTGGCGGGGACGGAACCTGGGGTACCGAAGACGACTACTACGGAGACCTTGTTCCCATATTTGCGTTCGACGGGAGCAACCTCTTTGACCAAGGCCGGGTGGTTGGACTGCCACTCGATGTCCTCGATCTCAATGCCAATGGAGATGTCTTCGACGATCTGCCTGTGGATGCCCTGGGGAACCCACGACAAAGTAGCGCGCATCCCGACATAGGCGCCTACGAGCGGCAATTGTAATGCGCCGCCTCAGATCCCAAGTTGCGGTGGCCCCGACTACGAGGAGGAAATACATGAAGAATCCATTACGAGACTACCGGCTGTTCTTGATAGTCGCCATCGCCACTGTTGTCGTTCTGGCATGCGAAAACCCGACTGCTTCAGGAAACAATAATCCGCCTGATTCACCCCCGCAGTTTTCAGGTAACCTGGTATATCGGGATCATGTCTCATCAACAGGAATCGATCATCTCCGGCAGATATACGGTATTGTTACAGCCGAAGTAAACGGCGCCACCTATGTGTTCGCTCCTTCCTATAGCGGCGATGCAGTCACCAGCTTCCAGCTTGGTGCTGACGGCTCCCTGACTGAAATCGCGGTCATAGAGGACGACGACACCCTGCAGATAGACGGCCCGGGGTATCCCTCTGTTGCGGCAGTGGGAGACGCACAGTTTCTGGTAGTACCCGGATATAATGATAACGGATTCAGCGTGTTCCGCATAAATTCCGATGGAACCCTGACCAACACGGTCAACATAAACAATGATGATGACGACGAAACATTACTCAGAAAAGCCCGATCAACCACAGCGATCCAGACCGGTGACAAAACCTTTTTGCTGTTTGCAGGTTTCCGTGGAGACGGCCTCAGTGTGTTCGAGTTGTTTGAAAATGGCACCGTCGATAACACTGACAATTTTCCCGATGCTTCCGGTATCTACGCGCGGACTGTTCTGCAGATTGAAGCCTTTCATGCACATGGTCAGGTATTTGTCGTACCGGTAGATAACGACGGTTCGGGAATCAGCCTGTTTACCCTCAGCGCTGACGGCGAGCTTACTAACATCAAAAATATTACCGCAACAGAACAACCAGGATTGCTGGACGACACGTACTCCGTCCGCCATGCCACGATGGGAGATAATGACTATTTGTATACGATCGGGACCGACCATACCCTGGGAGGTCGGGACATAGCAGTCCTGAGCCTGGGGACCGACGGAACAGCAAGTTACCTCGGTTCAACCAGAACCGGTGAGAGTAATGACCCTCCAATTACAGATGGACGTGATGCTGCAATCATTCAGGTGCAGGACCGTTCCCTGCTTGTAACAGCCTCCTACGGCACAAACGAAGCAACGGTTCTGGAAATACAAGACGACGGCAGCCTGGTGCACCTTTCAACCATTGATGGAGAAGATGTACCGATCGCCGGAACTAACAACATTACCTATGCGTTTGTCGCTGATGCCCTGTTGGTTATTGCTGGCGGTTTTGATGGGCTGATCGTGTTCGAGCTGCAATAACAGGACAGGGACAAAGCCTTGATCCTTTTGCAGCTTCTACACCGGCACGCCGTAATCTGATAGAATGGCTTTATGGACAGATCGCAGACACGCCTTAGCCGATTGTCGGATATACCCAACTCAGAGGTGGTTCCCGGAACGCCTGCAGAGCGTATTGCGCTCGTTTGGCCGCTTACACGTGAGGTGTGCTCTCTGAGCGCAAGACATGATGCTGAACGAAGATTACAAAGATCTATTACTTGCCTTATCCGCAGAGAAGGCTAAGTACCTTCTCGTTGGTGCCTACGCACTGGCCGCGCATGGTTATCCTCGTGCCACTATGGATATCGATATCTGGGTTAAGCCTGATCCTGCGAACGCCGCTGCTGTTTTGCGCTCGCTCGAGCGATTCGGCGCTCCGATACAGAATCTGTCGCAACAGGATCTGGAAAAAGGAGATACGGTTTTCCAGATTGGGGTGGCGCCGCGAAGAATCGATATCCTCACCGGTGTCTCCGGCCTCGAGTTCGACGCGACTTTCAGTAGCGCGATTGAAGTCCAGATAGATGAGGTGGTGCTACGAATTCCTTCGATCGCGGATCTGATCCGAAACAAACGTGCGTCAGGACGAACTCGGGATCTTGCAGATGCCGAGGCGCTCGAGAATCTGTGTGATTCAGACCCGAATGGATAGGCGAGTTCAAAAGTGATCCCTTCAATTCGGCCGCGCTCGTGTTAAAGGTGCCTGTGGACGCCGCAGGCAATCCGCGACGCAGCAGCGCGCATCCCGACATCGGCGCCTACGAGCAGCAGATGTCGCGTTGCCTCTCAGATTTCGGGTCACGGAGGCCCGACTTCCTGCATTTCCACTTCGAGCAACACTCCCCGGGAAGGATTCACGCCGTCGTTCGAATCTATCGTTATCAGGGCGTCACGGTACGTACTACCTGACTTGTATTCGATTTGAACGGTTACGTCCCGGCTCGTACCTGGGGCGAGTGGCGCAGTTGAGGGCAAACTTATCCAGTAAAACACACCGTCGTCCGGGTCATCGTCGAGTGTGAAATCCTGCTGATCTGGTTCGCCCGGGTGTAGATGATCATCGCCGTACGACAAAAGCGATATCTCACTGAAAACGAGCGTTCCGTCGCCGTCGTTGTGAATCGTGATGGTCTTGGTAGACTCGGTGTTTCCCGGATTGTAGAGCGTTCCGAAGAAGACTTTGTCTCCTACTCCTACCTCCTCTCCCTGTACCGAAATGCGTAGGTCTGGTGTCCCGGATTCACTGGTAGATCCGACGGAGTCGTTCGGGTTCATGCACCCGGACACGAGCCACGCCCCGGCCACAAGGAAAGCAACGAAACGAATCATTCCGTGTATACGCATGCGTTACCCCCACATAGATGCGAAAGTTTACGCCGTGCGTTTTCGGTCCATCTATATAACTTTGGTTACATTATGCAGACGGATCGTTTTTGCTCCCTTTGACTCTGAATCGCGTAATGCGACCAAACTCCACCGGACGTACCGGGCTTCGGCGGGCAATTACCGAGAGGACGTTCAGCATAAGGTGTCGCGGGCTCACGTAGCGTCGTGTCGGGATGCGGTGTATCACCGGGATAATGAGCAGGCGAAGCCCTGCCGCGACGAGCATGAGTATCTGAAGCCCGAAGAAATCGGTGCCGAACGCAGTGAAACGCAGCGGTTCAACGAGGCCTGCGAACGCGCCGCCGATTGCCGCACCAAGCAGGCCTCCAAGCGCCCCGATCGCGAAGTACACGGCGTAGAAGCCGCTGATTTTATCGCGCGGGGCGACTTCCATCGGCAGGGTGGCCATGCCGACGTTCAGCGCACCCCAGCCCGTGGAGGTCAGAAGCACGTCAGCGACGAGGCCAAGAGGCCAGGTCCGCGGGTTCATGAGCAGCCACACGATCGGAGTCACCGCGATGACGATAACGCCAATGACGGTAATGCTCTTGGTACCAATCCGGTCCGCCCACAGTCCCCATGCTTTGCTGGAAGCCATGGTGAGCAGGCTTATTCCCACAGTTGCGAGTCCGAGTAAACTCATGGGGATCTGCAGATTCACCACCTGGTGGTAGGCGAAGTAGGGTGCCGAGAACAGGAGAATGACGTTCCAGACGAAAAACGCGACTATCATGCGTTTTGCAGGGCGGTCCGCCCATATCTCTCGCACCGGTATGCGTGCGTCGAGGGCTTCCTGAGGTTCTTCGTGTATGCGTCCGACTGCTTTCCATGCCACGAGGTTCGCGGCAATACCGGTTACGATTACCGCGACGATATTGATCGGTTCCGGAAACACATCAAGAAGCACGGACA
>SKKC01000038.1 GCA_007121695.1 Spirochaetales bacterium
CTCCAATACGGACATCCGAGGGCTGGCTTACGCTTTTTCATGCAGTCCATGTGGATCCCACCCGTGGAAAGAACGGCTGGGAGGACTCCTGGACAAAATGGTACGCCGCAGGAGTCATGTTACTGGATCTGGAAAACCCCGCGATCGTGAAGGGAATGAGTCGTGAACCGATACTCGTACCCGAAGCGTCCTACGAAATCTCAGGCGGCTACAGAAACGACGTGATCTTCCCGACCGGTGTGACGGTTGAGCCGTCCGTAGACGGCGGTGACGTGCTTCGTATGTACTACGGGGCGGCTGACACCGTCATGTGCGTAGCGGAAGCGGGTATTCAGGAGCTCGTCGGCTTGTGTACCACGCCTGTGCAGGGTTCGTGAGACTGCATATACTTCATCTCATGAAACATGCTTCTTTGAAAGCGAAGCTCACGATAACAGGGCTGATAGCGATTCTTGTTACCGGCGTTCTAACCGTCGGTTTTGCCGTGTTCTTCTTCCGCTCGGAGGTGGCGCGGCTCTACCGCGAAGACTATTCAGAGCGAATACGGAATATCGAGTTTGAGTATCGGGAGCTGCAGGATGCCATCCAGGGAGAAGCAGCCGGAACTGACGCTGACACCTCCGCGACAACCTCGCCAACGCCGCGGGTGCCGTCGGGCGGCGCCGCGACCAGCTCGACCGATACCCAGGCCGATGCGCAGCAGGATTGGGGCGGGCGAGGATCGCGGCGGGACACGCTTTTACAGCGACTCACGAGCCGGTTTCTGGACGGGCGTACGCTTGAAGGGCAGCTGTTCATTTTTAACGGTGACGGCGACGTCATGCTTTCGTTTGACGGCGGTTACATGACTACGAGCGACCTGATTGCCGCTGCCTTTGACTCGATTGCAACCCGTTCACCGGGCGACGTTGAACATCGCATCGATGGGCGACGGTACTGGATCGTTTACTCGTACTTCGAACCCTGGGACTGGTATACGGGCTTCCTGCTTCCGCAGTCGGTACGATTCGCCGGGGTTGTCCTGTTTACCTGGAATGTCGGACTTGCCGTTGTCGTGTTCATGCTTCTGTTTGCAGCTGCCTACATCCGTTTTCTCGCTCGAACTCTGAAACCATTTTCGGCGATTCCGGTCGCCATGCAACGCTTCCTTCAGGGCGACATCGAGCAGCGTCTCGAAGTGCGCACCCACGACGAAGTCGGTCAGATATCCGAGAGTTTTAACGAGTTTGTCGGGCAGTTGAGAACGATGCTGACCGCAATCCGTTCTGCGTGCGACAAAAGTACTCTGGTCGAGACAGAACTGACACAGCAGTCACACGAAGCAGAGCGGCGAATCAATTCCATTCGCGAAAACGCGACCTCCATGCGGGCTGGAATACGCGATCTGAGTCAGAACATCGGAGAGTCGTCAGACGCGGTCGGGCGGATAGACGCTCAGGTGCGAACGCTCAACGACTCTGTGGACGAACAGTCGGCTGCCGTCGAACAGTCAACGGCGGCGATCGAGCAGATGTCTGCGTCGCTGGACAGCGTTGCGAGCATTACCGTGTCCCGCAGGCAGGGTGTTGTTGAACTCAAGGAACGGGCTGCGGCGGGGAGTGCACAATTAGCAGAGTTACAGGAGTCCATAAGTTCGGTGACTGCGAGTGTCGACGACATTGCAGGCTTCGTCGGCGTAATACGGGGAATTGCCTCGCAGACGAACCTGTTGTCGATGAATGCATCTATTGAGGCGGCGCATGCTGGAGACGCCGGTCGGGGATTTGCGGTCGTCGCAGAGGAGATACGGAAGCTCGCGTCTGCAGCCGGTGAAAGCTCGTCGCAGATTACTGCAGTCATTAAGAGCGTACTTACACGTATCGAATCGGTAAACAGGATCAGCAGTGAGACGGGGAGCGCGTTCTCGTCCATCGAACAGGAGATACACTCAGTCAGCGACTCGTTCGAGGAAATTGCATCGGCAACCGCTGAACTCTCGTCCGGGAGTAAAGAGATACGCACAGCAATGTCGCTCCTGAGCGACGTTTCGTCGCGAGTACAGACTGGCACCGCGGAATCCCTCTCCGCGACCCGGCAGATTGCGACTGCCATGGATACCGTGACGACGCTCACCGAGCGCATGGTGAGTTCGGTGTCGGCTATCAACGAGCAGACCGAACTGAGTGTCGCCGATCTTTCCACGATCGCGAACACTGCCGAAGCGTTGTCGGAGAGTGTCGCTGCACTTGAGGAAGCTATACGTGGCTTTCAGCGTCCGGAGCAGGTCGAAACGCTGGAAGACTTCGAATAATTCCCCCGGTCAAAAGCTGAAACGGGTGGTAGAACAGAAGCGGCAGAAGCGCAATCGCGAGCAGGTCCGGACGCCCTGTAAAGTATACTGTCAGCAGGGGAACTCCCATGGCCATGGTTTTTTCCGGCCCGACAAACATGGCGCTGATCCTGTCGTTTCGGGGAAGTCCGAGCGCCTGCGCGCCGAAGTACGCCACCGCGACAAAGAACAGGTGTGTAATGGCAAGAAACAGAAACGGTACGGGCAGAGCCGGCAGCATGTCCAGAAATTCCAGATTATCCGAGATACCTGAAATCGTGACATACACGATAAAAAGAATCAGGGCGCTGCTTGCCTCGGAGAGTTTCTTGCGTATTCGCTGTGCGGTCTCGCGAAATCGCAGGTGAAGACCCTGCCCGATTGCGACCGGCACGAACATGGTAAGGACAAGGCTCTGCAGGGTCCCGAGTATGTTTTCGGCGGGGAGTGCCGCCGGTGATCCCGCCAAAAACAGACTCAACAGAAGCGGTGACAGAAAGATGCCCACGACGTTCGAGAGCGCCGAATTGAAGAGCGCACCGACGGTGTTCCCGCCGGTTGTCTGCGTAAACACCACGCAGGTCGACACGGTCGTCGGTAATACCGCAAGCGCGAACATGCCGTAGACAAGAAGTCCGTCCAGATATCCGGTAAAAAAGCGCGCGGTCAGCCAGAAATAGGCAGGAATGAATACGAAAATAAACAGCTGCAGAAACACGTGCAGCTTGTACTGTGCAAGCCCGCTCCTGATTCGCTCGGAGGGGAGAATGAATCCGGCAATCAGGAAGAGCACGACCACGACCGCACGAGTCGTCTGTCCGTCCGGGTTTAACGTAATCCCGAAACCAGGGGTTGCGAATCCGAGGCTAACTGCGGCAAGCAGACCAAGCAGAAACCAGTTGCGGCGAATAAAGACGATAACGTTCATAGACGGGCAAGTATGCGCGGGAATGGCGCGGTCCTGCAACGAAGTGTTCAAACTTCATTAAATCAAGTGACTAAGTGTTGACGGGGTATCGATCGGGTGAGTAGTGTTCTTCCATGGTAGGGAGAGCAGTATGAACAGATTACGATGCGTATCCTGTATGATCCTGGTGTTGGTATGCACCAGTGTTCTTTTGAGCGCTGCCGGAGGACCGGAGACTTCAGCGGCAGATGCCGGAAGCCTGCGTGTGTATGCCGTCATTACCCAGGACGACGCCGAAATGCTGACCGATATGTTTCGGGAGCAGACCGGAGTGGACGTCAGCTTTATCCGCGCGACGACAGGCGAGCTTGTGAACCGCGTAATCGCTGAACAGAACAATCCGCAGGCGGATATTCTGCTTGGCGGTGCGAGCCTCCTTCACACGAGTATCGCCCGTGCGGGGGCTCTCGAGTCATATCGGTCGCCGAACGCTGAAGGATTACCGGCCTTTGGCGTGGATCCCGACGGATACTGGACGGGGTTTTACGTAACGTCGCTTGGGATAGGAGTAAACGAAGACCGCTTCCGGCGTCTGTTCGGCGACACCCCCATTCCTGAGTCCTGGGACGATCTGCTTGACCCGCGATTCGACGGGGAAATAGTCATGACCGACCCGCTTGCCTCGAGCACCGCGTATCTGTTTCTGCAGACGCAGCTGCAGCGGCTCGGCTGGGAAGCCGGCTGGGACTATCTCGAGACCCTTGCTCCGCTTGTCGGACAGTTTCCCACCAGCGGAGGTGCGCCACCTCAGCTGATAGGCTCGGGCGAGTTCGCGATTGGTGTCGCCTTTGTTCACGCGCTTTCGAGGTATCGCCGTCAGGGGTTCCCGCTGACTGTGCGTACGCCAGCCCAGACAGGCGGGGAAGTGGGAGCCATCAGCATAGTCAGGGGTGGTCCGAACCCCGAAAATGCACGAAGGTTCGTGGATTTCATCCTCTCGGTCGAGGCGCAGCAGGCCTTTGTAGACCAGTCGCTCGTAACACCCTTGAGCGATCGGGTTGTTCTTCCTGAGGCTGCGGTGGGGATTCAGGAAATTGATCTGATCGATTATGATTCAGAGCTCGCGGGACAGCAGCGAAGCGAGACTCTGGAACGATGGCAACAGATCGTAGACTGAAATTACCTGAAATACCGAAAGAACCGGGCGTCGCGATCTCGTA
>SKKC01000001.1 GCA_007121695.1 Spirochaetales bacterium
AATCGCCATGTATGTTGGCGTTTTACCGGACCGGTAGAACGAATCGGTCTGCACTTATAGAAGAAGCCACGTGGCGATACCTCCGAGACCTCCAAAGAGGTGTCAGAGACTCTCACGAACTCAGTCGCATTAACGACTTTGCGGAAGAACTCAACGAAGAAGCATTGGACGCGCTCGGGTTTCAGTGCGCCGGCTGACGCGCTGCCAGTGCATCATCATCAATCTATAAACTTCAGACGAGTAGTCAGCGTCGCCGAACGGGCCCACGGCTCAGCCAGCTTTCTCATACACCACGGTTCCCCTGTCTATAATTTCTGATCGCAGGAATGACCGCGCCGGGGCCAGCCGCTGGTACTCTGATTCTGTATAAACAACAATTTCGATGGCAACCTCGGCGTTAACATGACGGATCCTGCGCCGGATTGCGAGCTTGGTCTCAAGGCGGTCGAAACTCTGCTCAGGTTCATCAAAAACGACCGCTATGTCGAGATCTCGGTCGCCGCCGACAGTCCCTTCTACCGATGACCCGAACACGATGACGCGCTTCGGGTTCATGTCGTAGATCGCATCGATGATCTGCTGCGCCGTCTTCCACGTGTCCATAGTTTCATTATCAACGCTGCTCCGTGTGTTGTCCATTCAAATACAGTCGCCCGGGCAAATCGAATCAGTGTACTCGCTGACGCGCTGCCCGTGCATTAGCATCAAGCTGCACAGATCAGGCGAGAACCTCGTCAATCGCACGAAGCTCTTCAGCCGAGAAGTCAGGGGCGCCAAGCGCGCCTACGGCGTCTTCGATCTGTGAGACTTTGCTCGCGCCGATCAGGACCGAGGTGACGGCATCGTGACGAAGGACCCAGGAGAGGGCCATTTGCGCGAGTGATTGTCCGCGTCGCGAGGCGATTTCGTTAAGGCGGCGGATCTGTGCGAGGCGGTCTTCGGTCAGACGGTCGGCCTTCAGGAATCCGTGTGACTTTGCCGCGCGGCTGTCGTCGGGGATGCCGTTCAGGTAGCGGTCGGTGAGCATGCCCTGCGCGAGTGGCGAGAAGCTTATGCACCCCACGCCTTCTTTTTCGAGCAGCGGCAGAAGCCCGTTTTCTTCGATTTCGCGGCGGAACATGTTGTAGCTCGGTTGATGAATCAAAAGCGGTGTGCCGAGGGATCGCAGGATCTCTATCGCGCGGGCGGCGAGCGTCGGGTCGTAGTAATTCGAGATTCCGGCGTAGAGTGCCTTGCCCTGACGGACGGCAGAATCGAGCGCGCCCATGGTTTCCTCAAGCGGGGTGTCCGGGTCTGGCCGATGATGATAGAAAATATCGACGTACTCGAGGCCCATGCGCGAAAGGCTCGCATCCAGACTCGACAGCGGGTACTTGCGACTGCCGCCGTCCTGGTACGGCCCACTCCACATACGGTAGCCCGCTTTCGAAGAGATAATGAGTTCATCTCTGTATGGCCTTAAGTCCGAGCGCATAATGGACCCGAAATTTTCTTCCGCCGAGCCGGGAGGCGGGCCGTAGTTATTCGCAAGGTCAAAATGGGTGATCCCCAGATCAAAGGCGCGAAGGATCATCTCGCGCGCCGACTCCCTGGTGTCCACGCCGCCAAAGTTGTGCCAGAGGCCAAGCGAAACACCGGGCAGCTGTACACCGCTACACCCGCAGCGCCTGTAGGCCATGTTCTCGTACCGTGAAGTGTTTGCGTTATGCATGGTTATATCTCCTGCAGCACCTGCCGCTGCGCATCGCTCAGCTCGACGATGTCAAAGTTAAAGTGTCTGGTACTAAAATGCCGGATCCTGGGCCGGATGGCGAGCTTAATCTTAAATGTTTCATTATCAATGCCACATCCAAGGCTTTAGCTCTTCTATAGCGATGAGCTGTCTTAAATGTTCTGGAACGTTCGTCAAGCGGCATATATTCGCTCGGCACTTGCGAGAATATTCCGGCGACGTATTGGATTTGTAAGAGACGCGGGTTCTACGACATCAACGGGTTGACCGAACAATGCAGCGAGAGTTGCCTCGAGCTCTATCACATCGAACAAAGAGACGTCGTGATCCCGTTCGAAAACGACAAGAAGATCGACATCGTGTGGGCTCGAGTCATCGTTTCGGATCGCTGAGCCGAAGACCGATAGCTCAGATATGCCGTATTGCTTCGCCACAGCTGATAACGCCTGGATATCTATGAAAATCCCTTTGCGTTTCAGCTTCTCGAATGCATCCATGCGTACATTCTAATGGTACTGCGCGTACTGAGTCCACAAAGATGACACGGTGTCGATGCGACTCGTACGCCGCACATACCCGCTATATCTCCTGCAGCACCTGCTGCTGCGCATCGCTCAGCTCGACCTCGCGCGAGTTGGCCTCGCCCGTGTCCTGGTTCTCAACTATAAGAATGCAGGCGTCTTCGCTCGGGGTGGTAGTTCAGAATTGCGACACGCCACTCACCATAATCTATGACCGGCGAGTAGCCACTGTCCGTATAGGACTCCTGCTGAATAAGGTGTGCAATGCTCATGTACTGACGCTCCTTATTTTGGTCCAAGTTCGACGGCGATTGCCAGGTCGCCTGCGGGCAGGCGCTCAGCCGCTATCCTGACACCGTCGCCCTCGCGCGTAAACTCCACGGGATTCCCGTTGACCGCAACCTGGGTAACGGTGTACGTACCAGCTTCAAGCTGCGCCTCGTTCTCGTATTCTACGCGTAGCTGTCGCCCTGCAAAACTCGTTGCGATCGCAACGGTATCGCCACTACCCCACTGCTCTGCTGCGAGCTGCGGTGCGAGAATCAGGTCGCCCCACGAGCCTCGCACACCGAACATCTGCGTGACCACCGTCAGCAGGTACCAGCTCGCGCTTCCGGTGAGGTAGCAGTACACCCCGCGCCCGTCCGGCTCAAAGTACTCGGGTACGCCCGGATACATGCGCGAGCGCTCGAAGTTCGCCGCGGCGTTGTACATGGCGCGCAGTACCTTCCACCCGGCCTGCGTGCGGCCGCGCGCATACAGCGCGTAGGCGTACATGACTGCCATGTGGCTGAACATGGCGCCGTTTTCCTTGTGCCCGTAGGCAAAGGCGAAGCAGCGACCAAGGTCCTGCGAGCCCTCGCCGAAGTTCGTGTTCAGCCGGTAGCCACCGACCTCTTCGCGGTAGAGGTAGTGGTCGGCAGCGCTCACCACGCGCTCCACCTGCGTTTCTGTCGCCGCGCCTGAAAGGAGCGAAAAGACCTGCCCGGTGAGCGTCATGCGCACGCCGCTTGCCGCCTCGCCCTCTACGCGTTTTCCTGTATTGTCGTAGTAGCCGTTGAACCAGCCGTACCCGGCGCTGTCTTCTACCCACTCCTGTTCGCGTACGCGGGTAAACAGATCCTCGGCTTTCTCGCGCAGGTCAGCCGCAAGGCGCTTCGCGTCGACCTGTGTTTTCTCCCCGCCTGGTCCCTGGGCCGTACTCGCGAAGTAGCGCGACAGAAGCGCCCGCTTCGCTGCCGGGTCTGCGTAATCAATCGCACTGCCGAAATAGCGGTCGAGCAGCACAGTAAGTTCTGTCGCGAGTTCCACCGGTGTGCCGGCAGCCTCGAGGCGCTCTGCGGCTTCTGCGAGCCACAGCAGGTTTGAAGCATAGAGGCTTGTGAACGCGACGCTTTCCCCGCGGTCGTACGCCATGTCGAGCCCGTCGTTCCAGTCTGCGCCTTCGAGCAGCAGGCAGTTGTGATCGCCCACGTTAAAAAACACCGAAAGCTGTTGTAACAGCATGTGTTCGAAAACGGTGCCGGTGGCATCATCACCCTTCTGTGTCTTGAGCACCGTACCGCTCGATGCAGGAATACGATCCTTCGCGCGGGCCCAGAACACGTCGGTAAAGTAGCGCTGCGTTTCATTCAGGAAGGCAAGGTCGCCGCTCTGGTCCACGTAGAGCTTTACGGTGAGAACCGGCCACGCGCCGTGGTCCATCCACACGCGGGGAATGCTGTTGCGGTCTGCGAGAAAACTCCCCGGCTCGGTACCGATAATGGTCGCGTTGGTCCCGTCAAAGCGCACCCCGGCAAAGTTCGACAGCAGCAGCGACCGCACGTTGTCGGGCTCCATGAGAAGGAGCGCGAGGCAGTCCTGCCACAAGTCGCGCCACCCCCGACCACCGCGCCCGTAGTCGTGGTAGGGCAGAAAGGAGTTACCGTACAGCCGCCGAAGCACAGGCTGCACGGTTACCCAGCGCATCCACTGTTCGAAGGTGCTGTCGCCGACCGAGCACAGCACGGGCGAGGTCTTGTCGAGCCAGAAGGTTCTGTTCGCCTCGAGGGCCGCATCAAACCCGTCCGCCGAGCAGTAACGCGCCGCTGCTGCATTCGCTTCGTCGGCGGAATCGAACACCCCGGCGACGAGGTAGGTCGCATAGGCTTCGCCCGAGGCGATGGTTACCTG
>SKKC01000376.1 GCA_007121695.1 Spirochaetales bacterium
ACCTGTGCATGTTTCGACTCTCAGGCAGCAGCACGACCGACACGCTGCATATCGGAGTCGGGCTGCTTGTCTCGGCTGGTCTCATGTCTGTAATCTGTTCACTCGGCTCGTCGTTCTGTGGTCAGACCGACGTGCTTCCATCCGTTGTCGCTGGTCTTCTACTGGCCAGTCTGTGCATTCACTCGTGTACATACCGCGTCGAACTTGCTGCGGCAGGTGTCCTGCTGGTGCTGCTCCTGACGTTTCGTGATCCGCTGGCTCTCGAGAGTCTGCGTGTACAACTTTTCGCCTTCCCGACGCTTCGTCTGACGCTGTTCCTCAGCAGAACCGCGTTCCCGGGTCGGCCGGAGCCGCAGGTGCGAACCAGGCGTCGCGTTCCGATCATTGCGGGCAGTGTTGTGCTCCTGCTCGCGGTCGCGGCGGCAGTGGTCGTGAATGGACACGAGCCCACGTCTGAACAGCTGCATCTGGACATAGACGCGTATGCACCCGTGGCAGAGGTGGACAGAACCCTCCTGGCAGCGAGCGATTTCATGGCACAGCGGTTATTGCCGGTGTTCGTTCAGACGCTCGCGTCCCCGGGATCCGGCACCATGCTTCTACAGCTGAGAGCCGGCACAGACCGGGAAGAGCTCATGTCTGCTATAGAAGCATTCAACCGCGGCAGCGGACGCGGGCAGTTACTCCCGCTTTCGCCGGAACTGCCCGGAAAGGTGTTCCGTGTCGCCATGTACGCATCTGCGGATACGGCTTTACACGCCCGGCGGCTCGCGCGACGCACAGCGCAGCTGTTCGGTAACGCCGTCCTGCACTTTCGCGAGGATGTCGAAAGGCTGGTGCTGCGTCCCCGACGCAGCATCATGCATGCGAGGGGTGTCGACGTGCAGGACGCGGTGCTCCTTGTTCAGTCAATTATTTCTCCGGGGGTGCACCACAAACGAATCGACTCGGGTCGCGAACTGGACGTCCGGGTCGCGGTAGAGCCCGCGTCCCGGGATCCACAGACGGGTCTGGAATCGCTTCTGAGGGGCGTTCAGACAGGCGCTGACACACATTTGTACGAAGTGTTCACTCTGACGCGCGAGTCACGACCGCAGACCCTGACTCACAGCGACAGGCGCCCGTCGGCCCACTTCAGCGTACATATACAGGCTCCATCGGCACGGGCTGCGCGTCGAGCAGCCCGGGATGCCGTTCTGTCGTTGCGGCTGGAGGCGGCCGAGCAGCTTCATGTAGATACCCGGGCAGCCCGGGAACAGTCTCTGGTGGAGCTTGTTCTGCGTGTGTATATCGTGCTACTAACGCTCGTCAGCGTCTGCGCATTTCTTCGCGCTGGCGCGCGATCCGCTGCATCTTGCGGTAGTACTTTGCCTGTTTTTCGACTTCGTCCACGTCGGACACGAAAATCCGGTTATCGACAGCCTTGACGACTTTGCTCTTCAGAAGTTCGCGTATTGCGGTGTTGCCTTCTCCAATAGGAAGCCCGATCATGTTTATGAGCTCTTTGGGACCAAAGTCGAAAGTATGAGTCTGACCTGAGCGAATGGGAATACGGGCTTTCTCCAGCTGTATCCACAACGCATCCCAGAGCCGACCGGTTGTGTCTGTCAGAAGGGTATTGGCGAGTTGCTTGTAAATGAACCAGATCCGTTCGGCGAGCAGCGTGGTAAGACGTGCAATGATCTGCGGCTGGCTGCGTACCATGCGTCCAAAGTTTTCCCGATTCACCGCAAGCAGTGACGCGTCTTCGTAGGCGACAGCCGAAGCGCTGCGGGGTTTATTCTCGATGAGACTCATTTCACCGAAGATGTCTCCGGCCTTCAACACGGCAAGCAGAACCTCCGTGTTGTTGACGACCTTCGTGATCTTCACGCTGCCCTTCTGGATAATATAGAGCTCCTGACCGGGCATGCTCTCGGTAAAGATCATGGTGTCCTTTGGATACACCCTGTTGAACTGCGTGTCGTCGCCGTCGAGGTAGACGGTCTTGGCGTACGGTTCGATTTTCTGCAGCCGTTCGTTTGCCGTATCACGATTCTTTCCCTGCGGACAGAACTTCAGATACTGATAATACGCGAAGTAGGCCTGGTTGTACTGATTCTGTTTTGCGTAGAACTCCGCAACGAAGAACAGCTGCTCTGTGCCTTCTTCGGCCTGTTCCTTGAGTGTCAGCCGCGCGAGGTTTTCGTCGAGGTAGCGCATACGCCGCGAAAAGCCCTCGATGATCTTCATGGCGACGGGGGTATTTTTCTCGATAAGCATTCCGTACTGTTCACGATGCACGGATATAAGCGTAACGTCGGTAACCGCCTGCGCCGTTTCTATATGGCTGTGGTTACTCATGGTCGAGACGACGCCAAAGAAATCTCCAGGGCCCAGTACATTGCCGCCCTCTTCTTCGACTACCTCGACTTCCTTGCTTATGCGGATTTTGCCCTGCCGGATAATATAGAAGTGGTCCGCCTTCTGTTTGCCTTCAACAATGATGTACGCACCCTTGTTGAAGTTGACCATTGATAATTGAAGCGGGTTACTCATGGTACAATCCGGTTACAAGCCTTGTGTGAAGTATAGGAGCCCGCGTTTTCGTTTGTCAATTGTACGCAAATAAAGGATACTCCCGCGTCAAGTCCTGTACCTCGGCGGCAACCGCACTGACAACCGACGCATCACCTCCTGCCTGCAGCACGCGCAGGATCAACCCGGCGATCTGTTTCATTTCCTGAGGCCCCATACCCCGCGTCGTTACCGCGGGCGTTCCAATGCGTATGCCGGACGTTACCAGGGGGCTTCGACTGTCGAAGGGGATGCCGTTCTTGTTCACCGTGATGTGTGCCCGGTCGAGCGCCTTTTCCGCGTCTTTTCCGCTGATGCCAAACGGTGTGACGTCGATAAGGCACAAATGATTGTCCGTACCACCGGAAACCACACGACCACCAGCAGCCGAAATCTCGTTCGCAATGACCGCGGCATTCTCGACAACCCGACGCTGGTAATCCTTGAACGCCGGCTCAAGCGCGAGCTTCAGGGCAACTGCCTTTGCCGCGATTATGTGCATAAGCGGTCCGCCCTGCACGCCCGGCATTACTGACGAGTCGACAACCTCGGACCAGTTCCGGGTTCTTCCGGACTTCGCCGCGACAACGCCCCGGTCGTTCGGGCCGTCCGATCCGATAATGATAAGTCCGCCCCGGGGACCGCGAAGGGTCTTGTGCGTTGTCGTGGTAACGAAGTGGGCATGGGGCACCGGTGACGGGTGCTGCCCTGCTGCAACCAGACCGGCGATATGGGCCATATCGGTCAGAAAATACGCACCGACCTCGTCCGCGATTTCGCGAAACCTCGCAAAATCTATGACACGCGAATAGGCACTGGCGCCAGCGATAATGAGTTTCGGTTTCTGCTCCCGCGCAATCCGGGCTATTTCGTCGTAATCAAGCCGCTCGGTATCTCTGTCCACGCCGTAGGTAACGCTCTTGTAGAGCTGCCCGGAAAAATTGACCCTGGCTCCGTGCGTAAGGTGCCCCCCGTGAGCGAGATCCATACCCATGATCGTATCACCGGGTTCGAGCAGGCTGAAATATACCGCCATGTTTGCGGTACTGCCGGAATGTGGCTGCACGTTCACATAGTCGGCACCAAAAAGCTCTTTCCCGCGGTCACGGGCAAGATCCTCTGCGATGTCGACAAACTCACAACCTCCGTAATAACGGTTACCGGGATAGCCTTCGGCATACTTGTTCGTGAGAATGCTCCCCGCTACTTCGAGCACCTCCGGAGACGCATAATTCTCGCTTGCGATCAGTTCCAGATTACCGGTCTGTCGTTCGTTTTCCTGTTGGAGCACACGCGCGAGTTCGGGATCAACAGACGCAAGACCGTGCGCTAATGTTTGCAGATCGGACATGTAGTACCTCGTTAATATCCGGATAATGAAGTGTTCGGGGCTTCTCCTGAGAATATGAGATGCATGCCCTCATGTCAACGATACCCCATAATCAACACTTTCTCTTGTAACCTGCATGGCCACGGGCTACACTTCATATCATGAAACTCGGTACAAAACTGAATATCTCTATTTTTATCGTTGTGATCGGTTTTGTCGTCAGCATTACGTTCCTCGTCCTGACCGTTCAAAGCGCCCGACAGTTACAGGCACTCATGGTCTCGACGCAACGAGCACTGCTCGCTACAGGCAGTTCGACAATCGCATCGCAGCAGCTCCTGAATACCAACGAACCGCTGGAACAGGCCTTCGAGCGCTACCTCGAACGGCGGGCAACAGCCCTCGAGGCCATGCAGGAGCTGGCCGCACATCCCTCTCTCGAACTGCTGCCGGCCAACACGCAGAACGTAGCTCGCGGGTCACTGTCGGTATGGGAACTGAACCTCGAACAGTTTCGACGTTCCGACGATAACATTCAGTTGATTCTCGAAGCAGATCTGCCCCCGGGTGTCGTGAGAACCGGACTCATGCGTATGGGCCGTTCACTGCAGGGAACAACAGACCAGGCAAGCCAGGCGCTTCTGTTCCGGATTCTCAATACCGAAAACACGGTAACCCGGGTTGTCGGTCTGTCGGCAGAGTTTGTTACCGAGCGCCTCGGACTCATTACCGAGTCAATTGCAGAGACCTCTCAGGAAATCATCGACCGGAACCTTCTTGTCTCACTCGTTACTGCAATCCTCGTAACCGTGGGAGGCGTGTTTTTCATGATGCTGTATACACGCCGCGTCACCCGCCGTGTTGGCACCATGGCAGTTGCGGTCCGCCGTATTGCCGAGCAGGACCTCACGGAAACCTACGTCGACAACACACGAGACGAGATCGGTGACCTCGCGAATGATGTCCGGACGGTTACACAAGGTCTTCTGCGCTTTCTCTCGTCTGTCGTGGAGGCCATACAGCGCGCCGATGAGTTACAACAGACACTCGGCGCGGCGAACGAGCAGTCAGCTTCAGCTCTGAACCAGATCACGCGGAACATCGAGAACATCAGAAAACGATTCGACTCGCTGAACGAGAGCGTGTCCGGCTCCGGCGAAGCGGTCGGGTCAATAGACGAAAAAATTCAGCTCCTTCGAAGCGACATGTCGGTACAGACGGAAAACATCGAATCGATTTCAAGCTCCATAGAGGAAATGGCCGCAAACGTGCAGAACGTTGCCAGGCTCAGCGAAGAACGGCGCGTTCGTGCAGACGAGATCTCGGCAACGGTACAGGAAGGAAGCGAGAAAATGGAGTCGACGACTTCCATTATTCGAAGCGTCTCACAGGACATCGACGGTATACTCGAGATTATCGAGATCATAAATGGTGTCAGCGAACAGACGCATCTATTGAGCATGAATGCCGCGATCGAAAGCGCCCACGCCGGCGAAGCGGGACGGGGTTTCGCCGTCGTGGCGGAGGAAATACGAAAGCTTGCCGAAAGCACGAGCGAAAACGCCGGAAACATCGATCGCACGCTCCGTGACATAACCGCGAAGATATCCGAAGCCACCCGCTCGAGCGAAGTATCGCTTCATTCCTTTGAAGAACTACACGGAGGCATGCAGGATTTTGCGGCGGCCATGAAAGAGATATCCGAGAGCATGCAGGAACTCGCCATTGGCAGTAAAGAAGTTCTCGGCTCGACACAGAGTGTCAGGGAGTTTACCGGCAGGCTGAACGACAGTTCCCGACGCATGGCAGACCGTAGCACCGAAATTCGTCAGGCAATGCAGACTGTTCAGGACATATCCACAGACGTCGTAAACGGCATGAGTGAAATCGAGACCGGTGCCAAAGAAATACTCAGCAGCATGATGGAGACCGGAGAGTTGACCGACATGAACAGGGATCAGATGCTCAAACTCGAACGTATCGTGTCGCGGTATAAACTACCGGAACACACCGAAACCGGAATCAGCCTTCTGGATCAGCCGGAGGATCAGCAGCAGGACGAGACAGTCTGAAGACGTCGGGCATTTCGAGAAGCGAGACCGGGGCTATCGTAAGATCAACGGTCGCATCGCCCGATATCCATTCGGCATGAAAACTCGACTGCGTAAGGCCTGCGGGATGCACTATGACAGCCGATTCCGGACGCAGGCGAACGGCGTACTCGTGGCCTGCACCGAGCTCGATACGACGGGCATCCAGCCGTGCGAAGCCGGACACAAAGCGGGTATCGTTGTCGGGCGCCTCGCCGAAATAGTATGCATCGGCCCCCGCTGCCGCGGCTGCGTCCGCAGGCACCCATCCGATACCGGGAAGCAGGAACTCAACCCAGCTGTACAGGGGAAGACTTCCTGCTGAGGTCACGCGTACACCGCGAACCACCCGTGCAGGCACCAGGCTCAGTCGTAACAGGCCGGTCATATACCTCGAAATGGCCTCGGATGTGCCACGGCCCTCTTCGAGCGCCGACACCACGTCCTCCGGACCCTCAGGGTCAAAGGCAATGTCCCTGACGGCGGCGTCGAAGGCTCGTCGCGCCGTAGTCAGCGGATTGTTCTGTACGAACACGGCCCTCGCGGCTGTGTTCACCTGCGTCTCGTCCATTGCGTACCGGTCGTGTCGGGCGGTGTACCGTTGGAATGTGGAGGAGCTCCTGTCGTAGGTCGACCGGATCTCAGCGGGAACGAACTCGAACGCGACCGGTGCACGGGAGGTACGCACGGTCTGCCGGACTCCACGGTGTGGCTGAGATTCGTTTCGCCATTCCAACAGCGTCATGTCAGAACGCCGAACCAGAGCATCCGGGGCGTGGGCACTGATCACCTCGAAGGCGCTCTGCGCCTGCCGCCCCCGGGGCGCCGGCCACCAGAGCCAGAGATCGGTGGGTACTGCCGAAGAACTGACCGTGAAGCGGGCAAACAGCTCGAGTGCCAGCGGAACCGGCTCGCCATACTGGCGAACGGCACCCGGTGTTCGCACCTCAAGCTCACCGAGTGCGAAATCGCTGCCGGGCAGGTCCAGCGAAACCGGTCCGGAGGTTGCTCCGTCGGGCACCCGTAACCGGATAACACGGTCGCTCCACAGTTCAATGTCTTCTTCCCGCGCGTGCACAGGGGTGCCTGCAGCGCCACTGAAAACGATCATTCGTCCATGCCGGACATTTCCGAAATTCCTGCCGTGCACCTCGACGACGTCGCCTACGGCTGGTTCGCCCGGCTGGAAACGATCGAAGCGAATCTGCTGTCGCGGTGCGGTTTCGAGTGCCTGCGGAACGTCATCGCGGTGCCGCACAAGAAGGCCAGCGCTCTGATCACGGGCCGTGTGAACGACAAGAAGCCCCGAGACGGAAAAGTCGGGGACCCGCAGGCGGATCTCCGAGTCGCTCCACGACAGGTATCCGGAGGCGGTGACGCGTCTGCCAGCGATCGAGACGTAGGACTGCCCACGAGCGTCTCCAAAGCTGGTACCACGAATGGTCATGACATCGCCCGACTGAAACTCTCGCGGCGTGACTTCGATGACCTCGGGAGTGTCGGTTCGTAATACGATAAGCACGAGCAGCGCGCTCACGACCAGAGAAAAAAGCAGAAACACGATAATGACTGAGCGTCGGGAGCGAGGCATGGGCATGGTGAGGGAAGACTATCAGTTTACGCTCGTCTGTTGAAATGCCTCAATTCGTACTTCGAGCTCTATATTAAGTGCGTCCGAGTAGCCGGGCTGCCGTTCACCGAGTGGAAAGAACAGTACCGACTCGCCGAAGGATACTGGAAGACTCTCGAATGCTGAACGGTAGGTCACCTCGGTCGAATCCTCGTTCGTGATCCATGTCTGACCCTGTGCAACGAGGGTAATTGCCTGTCCCGATGCATATGGGGTGAACTGGGCCCTGGCCGTCATGCCGCCTCCCTCAAGCTGCAGATGAACCGCACGCCCCGAGATGGTAATCTCGGTCAGTTCCATGTTCCACACGGTCTCGCGTCCGTTCTCGGTCACCCGAGCAATGATTTGTACGACAAGAGCACGGTCCTGAAGAAGCTCGATCGCGTCTTCGATATCTACCGCGTGCGTACCGGCGATACCGAGTAGCAGTAGAATAATTACCGAAGTCGTTCGTCGCATCATTCCTCTTCAGATTCTCCAAAGGGCCGTGCCCCGCCCTGATCGACGGCCCGAATAAGTCGGGGCTCACCGGCAAACTGGAATCTGCTCTGGTCCGGCAGATCGATCTGGACCTGCCGCACGGGCTCGCTGGCGTTAATGATTCTGAGCAGCTGTTCAATGTCTTCTACCCGTACCGTCAGACCTTCAGCGATGGCGGCTGGCCCCACCGCTGCGGTGGCCTGCGCAGGTGGGCGCAGGGCGACGTAGCTTGCAAGCACCCCGACCGCGAGGATCGCCATTGCGGCGGCGGCGGCGGCCGGAAGCGATACGGAAATCGTCCGGAACCGATGAGGCACCGGTGCGAAGGCCTTACGTTTCTCCAGTTCCTGCCAGACGCGATCCTGCGCACCCGCAAAGTCGGGTTCCGGTTGGGCATGGAGCACGGTCCGAACTGCCTGCAGACGTTCAAAGCGCTTCTTGCATTCGCTGTCACTTTCCAGAATATGCGTAAGTTTCTCGCTCCAGGGAGACGGAACTTCCTTGTCGAGATGGGCTGACAAAAGCTGATCGTCAGGGCACATACACATCTCCTGTATCGAGTTTGTTCATGATGCGCTCGCGGGCACGAAACACGCGAACTTTCACGTTTCCTTCGCTGATTCCCAGCACCTCGCCGATCTCTTTGTAGCTGAGATCGCCGTATTCCTTGAGGATCAGTACTGTACGAAGTTTTTCGGGAATGCTGTCGAGGGCCTGTTGTACGGTGTCCTTAGATTCTCCACGGAGGACCAGGTCTTCGCTGGATTCCATGCGCGGTTTGGGCTCATGAAACACGCGCTCGTAGGCGCGACGTTCGCGACCCTTCCGTTTTTCGTAATTCAAGGCCAGATTCTTACTCACCCGTATAAGCCAATACTTGCCCTGCTGGGCGTCGGGGATGGTATCCATCCGCTGATAATACCGAATGAACGCTTCCTGACATATTTCCTCGGCTGCGTCCATGTTGCCCGTAATACGATATACGATCCGAACCAGGACAGGAAACGCGTCTTCGTACACATGTTGAAACGCTTCCTCACGCTCCCTATTCCCGGACTTCATAATGGCTAACAACTCTCTGTCTCACAGGTTACACCACCGCGCGGAATTCTTCAGAATTTTCACGAATCACGGCGTTTTACGTGCGGGCCTGTCGCACTATCCACGATTGTGTATCCCATTTCAAGGACCTCGTCACGAATCCGGTCCGCCCGGGCAAAATCGCGAGCGCTGCGGGCCTGCTGGCGTTCTTCCAGAAGCGCTCTCACCGCTTCAGGAACTTCTGTCTCTTCTTCGGGGCGGATTGCGGATAACCCGAGGCCGAGTACCCGTTCCATGTCGAGGACTCCCGATAGCGCATCCTCGGCTGGCAGCGAATCGTCCTTCAGCACAGCCCATACTCTCGACACGGCCCGGGATGTGTTCAGATCGTCTTCCAGATCCGCCCGGAACACAGACAGGTATTCGTTGGCGGGAGAGCTATCCGGTACGGGGCCTGTCGGGACATGCCCGGTATCTGACGTGACACCGGCACTTGCCATGAGGGCCTGCACCTGCGACACTACTTTCCGCCGTGCGGATCGTGCCGCGTCGAGCGCCTCAAACGAGAACCTCAGTTCGCTGCGGTAATGCGCGAGCAGGCAGAAATACCGGTAATCCAGCGGATCGTAGCCCTTCTCGATCAAGGTATCGAGGGTCAGAAACCCTCCGTCGCTCTTGGACATTTTTCCCTTGTCGAGAACGAGGAACTCGTTATGCAGCCAGTACTTCACGTACTGTTTGCCGGTTACCCCCTCTGCCTGTGCAATTTCATTCGTATGGTGTACGGGAATGTGGTCGACGCCGCCGCAGTGTATATCGAGTTGTTCGCCGAGATAGGTCATGCTCATGGCGCTGCATTCGATGTGCCAGCCGGGATACCCTCGCCCCCAGGGCGAATCCCAGACCATGGCCTGGTTTTCGAACTTGCTCTTCGTAAACCACAAGACAAAGTCGCCCGGGTTTCGCTTGTTGGTATCGACGTCGACCCGTGCGCCCGCCTTCAACGTCGAGAGGTCGAGACCGGCAAGCTGCCCGTAGGTCGGGAATCGCGATATGTCGTAGTACACATTCCCACCGGCGGTGTATGTATATCCCTTTTCCTCGAGGCGTTGAATCAGTTCTATGATCTGGGGAATATGCGCAGTCGCCCGTGGCGTTTCGTGGGGCAGAAGGATATTGAGCTGCCCTGCATGGCGAAAGAATGCTTCGGTGTAAAACTCGGCGATATCCCAGACGCTGCTACCGCTCTCGCGGGAACGTTTTACGAGTTTATCCTCGCCATGGTCACCATCGTCGCTCAGATGTCCGACGTCGGTAATGTTCATGACGTGCCGGACACCAAATCCGAGATACTCGAGCGTTCGACGCAGAACATCGACGAACACGTACGCGCGCAGATTACCGATGTGAGCGTAATTGTAGACCGTAGGACCGCAGGAATACAGTCGAACCGCTGTGGCGTCACGGGGTTCAAAGTCCTGTGTTTCACGACCAAGGGTGTTATGCAGTTTCAGGCTCATTGCTGGTATTGTTGCGCACTTGGATTGTACTGCGCGCTTCCTTTATGATGCGTAATGTGAACACGCTACACGAAATCATGGGCCGAATCAACATTGAAGGCGTGATGCGAACGGACGAGCCCATGGACCGGCATACTACATTTCGTGTCGGCGGGCCAGCCGATCTGTATATTCGCCCGGACAGCGTAGCCGACCTGCAGGCTGTGCTGTCGCTGCTCAGACAGGCCGGTACACCGATTCTTATACTCGGAGGAGGGGCGAATGTCGTCGTCTCCGACGCGGGGGTTCGAGGTGCCGTTATCGATACAACGGGTCTGTCGGCTGTTCGACGGGATGGAAACCTGCTGCGGGTCGAATCGGGTGCGATGATCAGCGATGCGGCCGAGGTGTCGGTGCAACACGGCCTCGAAGGTCTCGAGTTTCTGTACTCCATGCCTGGTACCTGCGGTGGTGCAGTCTGGATGAACGCCCGATGCTACGGGTCAAGCATCGACGATATCCTTGAATCGGTTCAGTATCTCGACGAAAACAGCGAGTTACAGACACTCACAGCCGCCCACGAAGAGTTTGATTACAAGAAAAGCCCCTTTCAGCTGCACGACTGGACGATAGTCGAAGCGGTGTTCCGCCTGCGTCCAGGCTCCGTGGACGAACTGACCGCCCGCATGCGCGGCTACTACGAGGATCGCCTCTCCAAAGGCCACTTTGCCCTTCCCTGCGCGGGAAGCGTGTTCAAGAACGATCGCCGGTTCGGCGCGCCAAGCGGAAAGATTCTCGACGAGCTCGGTGTGCGGGGCATGCAGGTCGGCGGAGCGCGGGTATCCGATCTTCACGCAAACATAATCGTGAATACCGGCACCGCGCGAGCATCAGACATTTACCACCTGACACAGAAGCTGCACGACCTGGTACTCAGCGAGCGCGGCTACGACCTCGAGCCGGAGGTTCTGTTTATCGGCGAATGGGAATCGGTCCTGCGTACGACCACGACAGCGTCACCGGACTGAGTTCGCCATCCTCCAGGCCGAATGAGCCACGCAGAACGCCGCTTTCACGGTCAATGGAAACGGTATATCGGCTGCGCCGCTGTACATCGTCGTCGAGATACCTGACGCGAAAATCGCCATGGGCGCGAACGCCTGCGATTTCGAAGTTAATCGCAGCCTCGAGATCCAGGTGGTCCTCCGCACGCGTGGCAGAGGCGCTGAGACCTCCGACGGGGTGACTGTACCCGAGACCGACCGTCGACGCGACCGCCGTATGCTCGTCGCCGCTGGTATCCGTCGACCGCTCCGCGTCGACCTCGCCGCTGAGACGGAACGCTGCATGACGCAGCTCTGCCCGGAATCGCCCGTGCTGTTCGGTTTCCCGAAACGCCTGCGGGAGTATCCCGGCCTGCAGGATGCGGCTTCGCCCGGCGAAGGACGCCGAGAATGCGTTACCGAGATTCAGGCCTGCGTTAACTAACGCCGAGGCAGCGTCGGTTGCACGGTGCCCCGAGGCGTTGATATACCGCGGCGTGTGAACCAGACCTGCCAGCCCGAGCGACATGCGGCTACCCCGGAAGCGTACCCCCGCCTGCATGCGGACTGCAGGAGAGACGGTCTCTCCATAGGGAATGACCAGTCGCCAGGTCAAAACAGAACTGTACAGCTCGGTTGCCAGATGGAACACGCGGCGTCCGTAGGTATGTGATTCAGACAGCCGCCAGCTCTCTTCCGGTTCGGAGGCTTCAAGCTGTGTGTCGGTGAACACAAACCTCACGGCCAGGTCGTGCGCGGCTTCGGACGGACGTATGGTCGCTGTCGCAGTCCGTCTCATCCAGACCGAATCCAGGCGAAGCAGCGACAGCCCTGCCCCACCTGCACTGACGGCGAGTCCGGAGAGCCCCGTCTGCGGGGGGTTTGTGTCGAGTCGCACATCGCCTCTGCGAAATATGCTGTCGACAGACAGCGGAAGGCGCGGCGAGTCGTGGATATCACGGTCGATACCATGGAGGACCAGCGGGCCCGCGGCGACCACTGCAAAGGCGAATCCTGCCCTGTACTGCACGAGTTCACCGTCGCGGACCGTGTCGCTGTATAGCGCCTGTACGAGATCGTCGTGGTATACGACACGACGGCTGTGGTGAGACGCGGTCTGTGCCCGCAGTGACACAGAGAGTCTCGCGGGGGTCGAATGCGCACTCGCGCACAGGAGCAGGAAGCAGATTGTTTTACAGAACGGTGCTTTCACACCCTCTTATACAGGGCTAAACGGTCGTCTGATGGCGCGATTCGTCTAGTTCTGTTGTTGCGCGTTTCGCTCCCAGTCCGGGCGGATATCCGGTAACGGGCGGGTTATCTCTGCGCCTTCGACAAGATGCAGGTTCTCGGACTCGTGAGACAGGCTCAGTTCCTGCCCCTCAACAAGGCGATATGTGACCCCGTCGTGCGTCACCTGAACTTCGAGCAGCGCCTCACCCAGTCGAATGCGAAACCCGACACGAGTCCAGGTCCGCGGTAATCGCGGACTGAAGCGGATAACCCCGTCCCAGTCACGCAAACCACCAAACCCGAACACCAGACTTAACCAGCAACCCGCCATGTTTGCGAAATGAATGCCGTCTCGAACATTCCCGTTAATGTCGTCGAGATCCATGCGCGCTGTCTTCATGAAGTACTCGTACGCACGCTCCACGTACCCGAGTTCGGCCGCAAGGACGCACTGTATGCAGGAGCTGAGTGAGCTGTCGCCAGTATTCAGCGCATCGTAGTAGTCGAAGTTCCGGCGTTTTTCCTCTGCGGTAAAGCGGGACCCCTGCAGCAGCATGGCAAGCACGACATCCGGCTGTTTGCACACCTGGTAGCGATATATGGACAGCGGATGGTAATGCAGAAGCAGGGGGTACTGCGCCGGAGGAGTGCCCGGAAAATCCCAGACCGCTTTCCGGAAGAACGAATCGTCCTGGGGATACAGGTCCCGTTCGGCATCGTAGGGAACGAACATCGCCTCTGCTGCTGCCTTCCAGTCGGCTATCTCGTCAACGGTAACGCCCGTGAGATCGGCGAGGCGATCCCAGTCGTCGGGGGCCTCCGACTGCAGCATTTCGGCCGTCTCAACCGCGTATCTCAGATGATCCTGCACCATGAGATTGGTAAACAGATTGTTGTTCACAAGCGCGGTGTACTCATTGGGGCCTGTCACGAGATTCAGACAGAACCCCTGACCGTCGACGAAATCCCCGAGGTCATAATAAAAGCGGGCAGTTTCGAACACCATCTCGGCGCCGTATCGTTTCAGAAACACGGTATCCCCGCTGGCCCGCACGTACTGGCGTACCGCGTACATAATGTCCGCGTTAATGTGATATTGTGCCGTTCCCGCGGGGTAATACGCGCTTGCTTCCTCTCCGTTAATGGTACGCCAGGGATACAACGCACCAGGGTGCTTCAGCTCGGCAGCACGCTCCCTGGCTTTCGGTAGAATGTTATACCGATAGGTAAGCAGTCGGCGAGCGATAAACGGCGTGGTGTAACTGTAAAACGGCAGCGCGTATATCTCGGTATCCCAGAAATAGTGCCCCTCGTATCCGTCACCGGTTAAGCCTTTCGCACCTATGTTCGTGCGCCCGTTTCGTCCGGTGGACTGAAGCACGTGGAACAGATTGAACCGCAGACTCTGCTGCACCCACTTGTCCCCGTCGACCTGTATGTCGCTTCCGGTCCAGAACTCGTCAAGGTACATGCTCTGTTCGTCAAGAATGACGTCGAATCCCGAAGACACCGCCCGCTCGATCTCGCGCTCGGCGAGCTCTTCGAGTTTGTCGTTTGTAGCGTCGTAGCTGTGATAGTAGGCGACGTACTTTTCGAGCTCGATCGGTACGCCTGCCTCGCCCTGTACCCGCCACTCATGCCAGACGCGACCGTCGCGCGATCGGGCTGAGGCGGTATGAAAAGACTCTGTGTTCAACATGTTTTTCATGCGGCAGAACAACTCGGTCTTCATGGTTCTGGTCATGTATCGAAGAACGGCGTAATTGTCGTCGATACGCTTGTTGCGCAACAGAAGCGAGTCCTTGGAAATATCTTCGCCAACGCGCGGATCGTTCGGGTCGCCTCCAGACCTGTCGAGCAGCTCCATGGAAGAAAAGATTCTGAGATAGGCGTTCTGGTCGGGAAGCTCGAGTGTCCAGCGCTGTGCGGCCAGATGCTCCCGGAGAAAGGATGCAACTCGCATGCTTCTGAGTACAACTCGCACGCCGCCGGGGCTCACCCAGTCGACTTCGCGCTCCAGACGTCCCAGACGCAGATCGAGAATGCGGGTACACGAGCGGACTTCCCCGGTGGAAAGGTCGAGCGGTTCGTCGTTCACATAGACATCGATGTGAGTTCCGTCGGCGACGTTCAGCATGC
>SKKC01000170.1 GCA_007121695.1 Spirochaetales bacterium
AACCACTCGCGCATCGTCGCGTCGTGCACCGCGCTGGGGTTCGAAGCGCTGCCCTTGATCCTCTGGCGCAAACAGACAAACGCGCCGAACAAATTCATGGGCTCGGGCATGCTGCCCTCGGGTGCTTACGTGACCCTCGAGCACGAGTACGTTCTCGTGTTTCGAAAAGGTGGCAAGCGATCGTTCAGCACGGCAGACGCCGAGCGCCGCCGAAGAAGCGCCTTTTTCTGGGAGGAACGAAACCGCTGGTTCAGCGACGTGTGGGATTTCAAGGGAGTGCGGCAGCGCGTTGCTCGTGGGGCACGCGAGGGCGAAGACCAGCCGGAGCTCAGGAAGCGCAGCGCGGCCTTCCCCTTCGAGCTCGCGAGCAGGCTCGTGTGCATGTACAGCCTGCAGGGAGATACCGTGCTTGACCCCTTTCTCGGCACCGGAACGACGACAGCCGCAGCAGTCCTCCATGCGCGGAACAGCGCCGGTTACGAATACTCGCCCGACCTGGAGCCGGTCATAGACGAAACCATCGTGAAAGCCGTTTCGCGCAGCAGCGAGTCAGTTCGAGATCGTCTCGTCGCTCACGCGCAGTTTGTCGAACAGGCGGAGGCCAGTCGAGGAAAGCCGCTTGGCTACACCAACACACCCCACGGTGTACGGGTCATGACGCGGCAGGAGATCGAACTCGCGCTCCCCGAAGTCACAGACCTGCGTGAGCAAAGCGCCGACAATGTCGGTCTCGCGTACACCATGGAGCACGACCTGTTCCGGGGATAGTGGTTGTGCGATCACCCGGAGCGGGATGCAGCGGCGTCCTTGCGGCCGTCGGGGTGGGTCGTCCCCTTTACGGCGCCGGGTTTCCCTGTGACGAAGTCGCGCGTCAGGTACTCGATAACCTCATTCGTGTTGAGAACCTTTGCGACGGTGCTATTGGCAACCGTCAGCGCCGTGTTCTGGTTCGCTGTTGCCGTTGCAACCGCGTCGGCGACCACCACGACGTCGTAGCCACGGGAGTTTCCGGCATACGCCGTCGCGAGTACGCACTCGTCGGTCCATAAACCGACGATCACGATGGTATCGATATCCAGCTCTTTGAGCTTCTCGTCGAGATAGGACTGCCCGTGCTCGTTGAAGGTCCAGAACATGTCGAGGTGTTTCCCGTGGTACAACCACCCCTCGCGCTCTTCCTGCTCCGTCGGCGCAATCTCCGACAGCGGCTTCAGGCCGGCCTCACCATTGAATACGTAGGCTGCGTTTTCGGGATTCCCGGGTCGAAGCCCGCGGGGACCGTACCATCTGTCCATGGCGTTCGAGATACCATCATCGAATCGTCTGCTCCAGATGCTCCACGCGATACAGACGCCGTCGTTCGAGGCCCGCGTTGCCCGAAACGTATCCACAAGTCGGGTCAGGTTGGGCAGTATACCGCCTGCGTATGGCCGATACTCTTCCTGGCAGTCATCGACCAGCAGCGCAATCCGCCTCGGGCGATCGGCGAGCTCCCAGGAAGCCCAGAACGCAAGCGGGGTCTCGTTTGGGCCTCCGGGCGTGCTGCTGTAGTTGTCCATGGGCTGCAGGGCCAGATCCATGTCTCTATGCAACTGCGGTTCCTGAACCGCGTCTTTCAATGTGTGTATGTCTTTGCTCGCGTCCTTCATGAAACCATCCTTTCGAGTACCCGCGCGTGCAAGGCCAGGTCGGATTCGCCGAACAGGACAAAGCGGATCAGCCTTACGGTGTCGAGCTTTGAAGTCATTGACAGGACCGCGCGAAAGGCGACGGTCGCTGCTTCTTCCATCGGATAGCCGAAGGCGCCGGTGGAAAGCGCGGGGAAGGCGATAGAAACGAGGGCGTTTTCTTCGGCGAGGCGAAGCGCATTGTGGTAACAGTCTGCGAGCAGGGTGTCGCTCGGTGTGTCGACCCCGTATACGGGGCCGAGGCAGTGTATCACGTGATCGTTGGGCAGACCGTGCGCCCCGGTAATGACTGCCTGCCCGGGGCGTATCGGGGCGAGGGGTTTACACTCCTCGTAGAGGGCTTCTCCGGCGGCGCGGTGTATGGCCCCGGCCACGCCACCACCGGTGCGAAGTTCGGCGTTCGCGGCGTTTACGACGGCTTGTACATCCACCTGTCTGGTAATGTCTGCTCTCACGAGTTCTACGGTCACGCCGTCAGTCGTGTATTCAGTCATGAGCCTGCCTCCGCCCGCGTGTCGCGCTGTCGTATCGACACAATAAATAATATCACGAGAAGCGGTACAAGCATATAGTTTGCAACACCTCCGGGCGCTGTGCCGGCAAGGGTTACCGGTTTTACGAGTCCGAGAATCAGTCGGACCGAATATTCACAGACAGCCAGGAGGTACATGAACGGAACAAGTGAACGATACCGGAGCAGGACGAGCAGCGATACAAAAGCCACGAGCAGCTGGGAAAGCCCCCACAGGGCGAAGGTATGTATAACGGCTGCGGCAGCTTCCGCGCTGTACTGATCAAGCGGTATTGTGGCTATGGATCCCGCGCCCCCGTCGGGTGCGAGTATGTGTATAAGACTGCGGACGATAGCGACGCCGGTCAGAACGGCAAAGAGGGCGAGCGCTATGCGGCTCCCCCGGTACTCGTTGTTCGCGACGGACGGAAATAGTGTATTCATGATCGGGCACCTTCTTCACGTTTGAGTTTTGCGTAACTTCGTTTCATGAGTATCAGTCCAGTCAGAAATGCGAGAATGAATCCCGCGGGTTGAGCCAGAAACACACCGTTGACGCCGAAGAGCGGCGGAAGCAGAAAGACCATGGGTATGAGGTACAGCCCCTGCTGGCTCGCAGCCAGCAGCAGCGCCGACCGCCCGTCACCGAGGGCCTGAAAGATACCGCCGAACAGAATTACGAGGCCGGCAGGGACCAGGGCTATCGAAAATACCCGCATGGCGAAGGTCCCCATCGCGATGACCTCGGCGTTCTGCGGGGTGAAGAAGGTCATGACCGGCCGCGAAAGCACGATCAGCGTAACCCCCGCGAGTGCTCCTCCCACGACCGCAAGCTGAATGACCAGCCGTATCGTCGCATGCACGCGATCGAATGCCTTCGCGCCGTAGTTGTATCCGACGAGTGGCTGCAGCCCCTGCGCGAGGCCCATCATCGACATGAATATCAGCATGAACACGCGGAAGGTAATACTGACTGCGGCAATAGCACCATCGCCAAAGCCACCGGCTGCGTTGTTAATAATTCCAAACGACAGGCTTCCCAGAATCTGCCTGACAAAGGTCGGGAACCCGAGGGTCATGATCGCCCGATATGTGGTCAGGGTCGGGTGCAGGTGCCTGAACGATATCGGGTGTAGTGTTCCTTTTCGGCGCAGGTAGAACGAAAGCAGAAAGAGCGTCGAGGCTGCCTGTGCAATGACGGTGGCAACAGCGGCCCCGGTAATGCCCATATCCAGCGTGAAAATGAATATGGGATCGAGGATGATGTTCAGCACGGCACCAATCATTTGCCCGAGGCTGCTGTGGCCCGAGGCACCTTCCGCCCTGAGCAGATTGTTCAGGGTCATGTTGACAACCAGGAAGACCGACCCGCCTATGATGACCCGACCGTAAAGCGTCGCTTCGGCCAGAATGTTCGGAGTCGCTCCGAATACTCGCAAGAGCGGCTGTATGAATACCGCCCCGAGCATGGAAAGCACGATCCCGACGACCAGCGCGCTGTAGAACGCGGTTGCAGCTGCCCGGTGCGCGCCTTCGTGATCACCCGCGCCAAGGCGGCGGCTGATCACGCTCGCCGCTCCCATGCCGAAGGTAAGGCCGACGGCACCAATGAGCTGAAACATCGGGAACACGATCCCGGTGGCAGCGATCGCTGTTGTGTCACGCAGGAAGCTCACGAATATGGTGTCAACGATGTTGTAGATCGCCATGACGATCATGCCGGCAACCGCCGGGGCAGACAGCTTGAACAGCGCCCGGCCTATCGGACCTTCGGCCATCATTACTATGCGTTTCTTCTGTTGCAGTTCTTTCGGTGTCTGGCTCATGCATGTTCCTGTGGGTTCAGAATAGAGTGGATCATGTGTTCAATTCGGGCCTTCGCGGCCGGGATTGAACACGCGTAGTCGGTTCGAAGCGCGTGCCATACCTGCCACGAGCAGCTTATCTGAAGCTCGTCGAGGACAGCCTCGCCGCCACGGTCGGCAGGAGGCATAAACGCAGCGAAGTACTCCTGTACGTTGGTGCGCTCGCGCTCGTGCCGCCGGGCATACGTGCGCCTGATCGACTCGACATCGTACTTTTTCTGTTCACCGATTATGCGAATTGGGGTCACGTACTCGTAAACGAGGGCACGGTGCTCGACGAAGTCGCGTATAGACTGCTCGAGGTCCGTTATGTCAGGTACGGGAAACGGGAACTG
>SKKC01000243.1 GCA_007121695.1 Spirochaetales bacterium
AACGAAAGGCTAGATCGTAAACCGGTCCATCAGCACCGCCTCGCTGTCCGGCACCCTGGTGTCAAACACATAACTCGAAACGGTACCTGTCCCGGTGTCGAGTATGCTGAACACGGTCCAGTCGGTGCTGCTGACGAAGGGCATGGGTTCGGTCCCGCTCCACTCCGCGTGGGGATTAAACTCGGTCGGCATAACCGTGTGCCGCCCGTGCGCGTCGCCCGTTCGGGGGTAGCCTGGCGGAATGGTGGCCCAGGGTGCTCGTTCACCGAAGCCCTCGTAGCCAGCGCCGGCGCTCGTCGTTACGTTCGACGTTTCCAGGTAGTGCAGGTCGCCGACCTGCATGCGGTTCCACAGGTGCGAGTGCCCGCAGAGCACCAGATTCACGTTGTGGTCGATCAAAAGCGGCTCTATGTGGTTCAGCCAGATATCGTCTTCCGGTGGGTACGAGTACCGGATATCGGTAATAGCCTGTGCATCGACCAGTGGCTGTATGGTCGCCTCCCAGAACGGGCTACTTACAGGCCAGGTAAACTCCGGAAGTGTCTGCCTGGTTCCGTCCTGCTCGTACTCGATCGTAACGACCGGACTCGCCATGACGGGGAGTGCGTTGTCCCCGAGTCCGAACATGGTCTGGTGCGTCATGACAACGCGGTACTCGGCGCTGCGGCAGGCTTCGCTTTGAAGTACCTCGCAGAGCCACTCGTACTGCCTGCTGCCGGGGGCGAAGTCTGTAAAATGGATGTCTCCGAAGCCCCACATATCGGGGTTGTTGAGATGCTCCGGCGCTTCGCCAAACTTGCCTCGCATGCCGGGGTTCCAGTTTCGCCAGATGCGGTTGGTGTTCATGGAAATCAGAAAGGTGTTTCCAAGGCGGATCGCGTAGTACGACTGCCCTTCCGGCCCGTCGTCCGGGTGCCGCAACAGCTCGAAGTAGGTCGTCGCTTCCAGAGAGTGATCCTGCACCCAGCGTGAACGGTCGCTGGCCGGGCCCGTGCTGGCGTCTCGGGGGCGCTCACCGTCTCGGGGGCGCTCACCGTCTCGGGGGCGCTCACCGTCTCGGGGGCGCTCACCGTCGCGGGCGCGGCGATCGGCACGCCGGTCGTACTGCAGCTCGGCGAACCAGGTCGGCTGCGCGTCGTTGAACATCTCGTGTATGCTGCGCGTGTCGGGGTTCCAGCGACCCGAGCTGTCGTGGTTTCCCATGGTGCCAAAGAGCCAGGCGTGCTGCAGGATTTCGCCCCCCGTGTATGGGTGCTCCGCGAACTGGGTGCGGAACCGGCCCTGCATGGTGGGAAAAAACGCCGGTCGCTGTTCGTTGTGGCGATCAAACCATTCGGACGCACGGTTTGAAAAATTGGCAAAATCACCGGCAAAGAATACCGCATCCAGCCTGCCTGCCGTCTCGACCACCTTCTGGTAGTTGGCTGGCGCCATGGCATGATTCTGGTGATCGGAGGTCAGAAGCACGCGCAGACCGCGGTCGGGCCCTGGCAGCGGCTGGCAGGTAAATACCCTGCTTTCATACTGTGAATCCTTGAATACGCTCCGTACGCGGTACGGCGTGCGGGTATCCGGCTCGAGCCCGGACAGGACTGCCTCGTGTCTCCAGACATCTCGTTCCACAAGGCCGTCGACGGATTCCGCGAGCTGTGATTCCCTGTCTTCGAGCATGCGACTCATGCGCGCGCTTTCCGCCCGGCAGGTGCGACTCAGGGTGTCTCCGCAGGCCACCTCGTGCCGTGTACCGGCGCTGCGTGTGAACCATACAACGCGAACGCTTCCCTCGCCGGGGAGCTGCAGCATGGGGTCTGTCAGAATGTCGGGGTGTGTCGCGTTCACTGTATACGTACCGCTTGTCTTTGAGTTTTCCGGCTAGAATACAGAAATTGCGCAGTGGTGTCGCGGCAGGCACGCGCATGCGCCTGTCGATTCACGATACCGCTGTTTATGGTCGGTCGCTGACGCGGCCTGCTCGGCTATGCGTCTGTACGCGATCGTCGGTGAGTTCCACTACGAAGCCACGGGTAGATTGCTTCTGGAGGGCATGACCATAACGCACCAGACCTTTGGCAATATGCTCAGGTGCCCCCCACTTCCACTCAGGATGCGATGCCAAGCAGCAGCGGTACCGGCGACCACCGGATTCGTCAGATCGCGTCCTGGCAGGACGCGTTGCGTTCGGGTCCGACTTTATCCTTTAAGCCCACTCATTGCCATGGCGTTCGTAATGTGCCTCTGCGCCACTACGTAGACACTGATCATCGGGACTACCGCCATTGTCGTAGCTGCGAGCTGTAAATGCCACGCCGGTATATTAAAACCGTCAGTAAAATTGTTCAGCGAGAGCGGGATCGTAAACAGCCTGACATCATTAATATACACTAGGGGTTCCAGAAAATTGTTCCATGTGTGCAGGAAGGTTAAAATGGCTACTGATCCCAGAGCAGGCCCCGACAGCGGTAGCATTATCCGCCAGAAGATCCCGAAAGGTCCAAGACCGTCGAGACGAGCAGCTTCCTCCAGCTCCCCAGGCATGCTGACGAAGTATGTCCTCATGATAAAGGTTGCCATGACGCCACGCGCACCAAAGACTGGAATCAATAATAGCGGCCAGTGTGTATTTGTCAGTCCCAGATCACGCATAAAAAAGAAGTTCGGAATGATGGCCACTTCGACGGGCATCATGAGACCCGACAGTAACAGTATAAACAACGTTGACCGTCCCGCGAACCGAAGGCGGGCAAATGCGTATCCGGACAGAGATGCGACGAATATGGTCCCCGTAGTCACGGTAACCGCAATGTAGATACTGTTCGCGTAGTGCCTCGAAAAAGGTTGATACTCAATTGCCTCGCGGAAATTAGACCACCGTATCGTCGTAGGGAAAAACTGGCGGACATCGAGCAATTCGTTTATTGACTTAACCGACCCCAGAAGCATCCAGAGAAATGGAAAGACGAACGGGACAGATAGAACCAGAAGTATGACAAAGATGAAAATCCGGAGTGCAAGACTTCGCTGACTGAGTACTGATTGTGCCTGCATTTTCAAACCTCAACCGATGCAATTCGTTTGCGTGCTGACCACTGTAAAAGCGTCAGGACAAGACTGGTCACAAAAAGAACAAGAGCGCCGACGCTCGCGTAGCCGGGCTGGAAGGACCGGAACGCGGTATAGTACACATAATACACAAGTACCATAGTGGAGTGATTCGGACCACCAGCGGTGAGCAAGAGGATATGATCAAAGACTCGGAGCGACCCGATGACCGTAATCATGAGAACCATGAGCATGGTGGGTGCAAGCAGTGGAACGGTTATCCGAAAAAAGGTTTGTCCGCGCGTCGCACCATCGATCGATGAGGCTTCTCGATATTCTACGGGAATATTGGCAAGGGCGGTCAGAAACAGAATCATGTTCATCCCGACATTCTGAAACACACGCACTATAATAACGCTGATCATCGCCCACGTTTCGTCACGTAGCCAGTTGGGGCCGACGATGTTCACGATTGCCAGCAACTGGTTGAGCGCACCATTTTGACCCTGCAGTATGGACCTCCAGACGAGAGACCATGCAACAGCCGACGTTACAACTGGCACGAAAAAAACGGTCCGAAAAACGAGGTTTCCACGAAACCGCTGATCGAGCATGACCGCAAGTAGAAGGGCAAGAATGATGTTAACCGGTACCAGCCCTGCAGTGAAGACCAGGGTGTTACGAAACGTTTTAGCAAATAGCGGGTCGTTTCCAAATGCCTCAATATAATTTGAGAGCCCTACAAAGGTTCGACTGTTTCCCAGCAGAGAATAATCCTGCAGGCTGAACAGAACGAGGTTCATGAGCGGCATGGCAACAAACAACACGAACCCGATCAGCTGAGGTGTAATGAAAAGGTACCCCCACAGATGGTCGGGTTGAAGGGCTCTATGTCGCGGCATGTACAAATCCTTAATCTTTCGTTGTTTATTGCGAATCTTCCGCCGTGGATAAAACGGATCCCGACAGCGTTGATTCTGTCGGGATCCTTTCTACATCAATTATCAGAAAAATGAGCTCAGTGTCTCGTTAATGGACCGCATGACTTGGGGAACATCGGCGTCTGGTTGCCACAGCTGATCGAAAGCACCTTGTGCGGACAGGTCCAGTTGTGGAAAACGCGGATGCGCGGGCAGAACCGTGCCAAACTGTATCCCCTCTTCAACAAAGACAATGCTCTCCGGTGATATGTTGGGATTCTGTTGTGCGAGAGCTCCAGCTTCCAGAACGCTCTGACGGGCCGGTGGGAAAAACTGCGCCATCGTCTCGACATTGGCCTGGTTTGTCATGAACGCGAGAAAGTCGATCGCCGCTTCACGATTGCGACTCGCATTAAAGACCC
>SKKC01000098.1 GCA_007121695.1 Spirochaetales bacterium
CAGCGGCGGGACTGGCTCCAGTTACACTGGACGCCTGAACACCGAAATCGCAGGAACAGGCGGGTAACTCCCTGGTATGCAGCAGCTTAGGAGCTACTCAACACCAGGGTGGCGGACAGTATGGATTGGTTGACAGAGTTTTCGACTCGGCGTAGCCTTTGAGCCGTGAACATACCAAACACCGTTACATCGTCCCGTATATTTCTGTCTCCGGTCTTTTTCCTCGTGTTTTTCGTGCCGCTATGGACCGGATTTCTACTTCAGGCTTCCATCGTGGTTCTGTGGCTACTGTTTATATACATTGAGTTCTCGGACGCACTCGATGGCGATATCGCACGCAGAACGAATCAGGTCACTGATCTTGGAAAGGTTCTCGATCCCTTTGCCGATGTGTTTTCACGACTCACATACTTCGTATGTCTGCTTGTGGCAAATCTCATGCCCGTGTGGGTGTTCATCATCATTCTGTATCGTGAGTTCGGCATCATTTTTATTCGCCTGCTCATGTACAGAAAGGGAGTAGCGCTGGCGGCGCGCTCCGGCGGTAAAATCAAAACCGTCATGTACTCGCTCGGCGGTGGTGCAGGGCTCCTGTTGAGTTCCCTGAACCGTCTCGGACTGTATGAACCGCAGGGACGTCTCGGCCTGTTTACGCCGTTTGGAGATGGATTCCCCGCAGCCTACGTTGAAATAATCGCGTACGTCGCCTTCGCTGCGTACATTATTGCCGCTATCCTCTCGGTGCTATCGTTCCTCGACTACGTCCGGGTGTTCCGGGGACACGGGGCGGCGTAGAGCGTAGTGTAGATTCATGGCTAGACAATGAACGATGATCCGAAACCACTTTCAGAGTGGCCAGTAGCTGACAGACGTGATATCCGGGTTGTCCTGTGTGATATTGACGACACGCTGACGCGAGAGAACAGACTCGAAGCCGCCGCGTACCAGGCTCTGTGGGATCTGCACTCGGCTGGATTTCGGGTAGTCCCCGTCACGGGGCGGCCAGCAGGCTGGTGCGATGCGTTCATTCGGCAGTGGCCGGTCGACGCAGTCATCGGCGAGAACGGGGCGTTCACCTATTACCTCGATAGCGGGGTGCGTCGCGAGCTGTATCATCCCGAAAGCAGCGAGCCGTCGGCGACGCAGGCGCGTCTGGGGCACATCGCGGAACGGGTGTTTCGGGAAGTGCCCGGAACACGGGCGGCGAAGGACCAGGCGTTCCGGCTCTTCGATTACGCGGTGGATTTCCGTGAAGAACCTCCGATGCTTGGCTTTGACGAGGCCGAAACGATACGTCGGATTTGCGAAGAAGAAGGCGCTGTCGCAAAAGTCAGCTCGATACACGTGAATTTCTGGATAGGCGCGTACGATAAGCGGTCCATGGTCGCGTATACGCTCTCGAAGCTGTGGGGTCTGTCCATCGACAGTCCGGAGGTGCTTCGTTCGCTCGTTTTTTGCGGTGACTCTCCGAACGATGAGCCAATGTTTTCCATGGTACCAAACTCGTTTGGGGTCGCAAATGTCCGGGACTTTCTGGGCTACATGCAGACACCACCGAAGTTTATCACCGAATCTTCGAACGGGGTCGGCTTCGCGGAACTTGCCTCAGCGTTACTGAGCTCACGCACATAAGGAAAACAGTATGGAATATTTATCTCTTGACGGGAGATGGACTCTATCGACCGGCTCGCATGTAGATGTTGCGTGTCCTGTGTTGCCCGATGAGGGAATACCGGCGGAAGTCCCGGGTACGGTTCATACGGATCTTCTTGCCGCGGGTCGTATTCCCGACCCATACGTACGCGATCAGGAACAGCAACAGACATGGGTAGGTCGCACCGATTGGGTGTACCGGCGTTCGTTCCACATCACTCCGGAGTTTCTGAAGAAGGATCGTGTGGAGCTGGTGTGTGAGGGGCTCGACGCACTTGCAACACTTACGATCAACGGTACTCGAGTCGCACAAACCGAAAACGCCTTCATCGCCCATACCTTTGATGCTGCGCCGTTTCTGAGCCCGGGGGAGAACCAGATCGAGGTTGCATTCCGTGCGCCCGTTTCTGCCGCTCGTGAGTCGCAGGACAGACGGTTTTTCTGGCACACAGGGATCGATCAGGAACGGCTCTCCGGTGGTAATCATCTGCGAAAGAGTCAGTGCAATTTCGGCTGGGACTGGGGACCGCAGTGTGCAACGTGTGGAATCTGGCGTTCAATGATCGTTCGTTCATTCGACGTTGCCTCGATCAACGACGTGCATGTACGGCAGGTGGAGCTCTCCGAAGAGTCCGCGACCGTGCACGTGACCGCACATGCATCCAGTTACGGCGAAACGATCCCTGCCGCTCTCAGCGTAACGCTTAGACTCGGTGGCGATATCGTGGCTGCCGGCAGCGCTTCCTGCACTGCTGATTCCGAGGCAGATGAATCCCTGGTCCTTGCGGGCCTGTCGTTGCATGTCGCCGAACCGCGTCTGTGGTGGCCGAACGGAATGGGGGACCAGCCTCTCTACGAACTTGTCTGCGATCTGATAGACGAAACCGGCGATCTGTTGGACCGTGTCGTCAGGTATGTCGGCCTTCGAACGATACGGCTGGTGCGGGACAATGACGAATGGGGGCAGCAGTTCGCATTCGAAGTGAACGGCATTCCCGTATTCATCAAGGGGGCGAACTGGATTCCCGCCGACACGTTCCCGACGCGTCTAGCCGACGAACAGTACATTCATCTTCTGGACAGCGCTGTGTCTGCCAATATGAATATGCTGCGGGTCTGGGGCGGCGGTATCTATGAGTCGGATCAGTTCTATTCGCTCTGTGATGAACGTGGAATTCTGGTCTGGCAGGACTTCATGTTTGCCTGCAGCGCCTACCCGGCAGACAGCGACGATTTTGTCGATTCAGTTGTCCAGGAGATCTCGTACAATATTCGTCGACTCAGGTCGCACCCCTGTATCGCGCTCTGGTGTGGAAACAACGAAATGGAGCAGATACACGGCTGTATATCAACCGGCTCACAACTGGACGCACTCGGTGCGATGAGTCGCGAGAGCTATACCCAGCTTTTCGACGTCCGGCTCGCGGATCTGGTCCGGCGCTTCGACCCTGAACGCCCGTACTGGCCATCGAGTCCGCACACGCCCGGAGAAAAGAGAGCCGACGCGAACGATCCAAGAAGCGGAGACGCCCACTTGTGGATGGTGTGGCATGGCCGACAGCCCTTCGAGGCCTATCGGGAGTCGGGGCATCGTTTTATAAGCGAGTTTGGCTTTCAGAGTTTCCCTGAGCCGCAGGCTGTCGCGAAGTTCGCTGAACCTGAGGAACGAAATATCACCTCGCGGATAATGGAATACCATCAGCGCAGTCCGATTGGAAACGATGCGATCATACAATACCTGCTGTCGTGGTTTCGACTTCCTGTCGGCGACGATATGGTGCTCTGGACCTCTCAGATATTGCAGGGCATAGCGGTCACCAGTGGTGTTGAACACTGGCGGCGGAGTATACCCCGGACGATGGGCACGCTGTACTGGCAGCTAAACGACTGCTGGCCCGGCCCGAGCTGGTCAAGTATAGACTGGGAGGGGCGATGGAAAGCCCTGCATTACATGATACGAAACGCGTACGCGCCGT
Organism: Spirochaetales bacterium; assembly: GCA_007121695.1. GTDB lineage: Bacteria > Spirochaetota > Spirochaetia > DSM-27196 > SKKC01 > SKKC01. Next base: position 3,630 of record SKKC01000098.1, read on the forward strand.
TTCTCCTTTCTGCGGTGGAAGACCAGGACGACGGAACGGTGACGCTGTTTGTTACCAGTGACGTCGGCGAGCGGAAGTGGTTGTCGCTGTCCTGGCGCCTGTGGACGGTCGATGGTGAACTCATCAGCCTTGGGGTCGAGGAAGTCGATTCCCGTGTTCGTTCGACAACCGAGGTGATTACCCTCGATTTTTCGGAGCAGATTGAACAGCTTGGTGCCGAAAACGTACTGTTTTATGCGAGGCTGTTCGACGGTGACTCCGAATGCAGCTCATCGGTCACCACGTTCGTGAGACCGAAACACCTGGAATTGAAGGATCCCGGGATTGATGTAACCCTGCTCGATGCGGACGCCGGGCACTTCCAGCTTGTCGCCGACCGACCAGCGCTCTGGGTGTGGGGCGAGGCAATCGGCCGGGATATTACGTACAGCGACCGTTTCTTTCATCTCGAACCCGACGTGCCTCACATCGTCACGCTCGGTCGGCAGGGAAATGAAGACGTTTCATGGAAACGCAAGGACTTTGTGGTGTATTCTCTGAGGGATACGTACACACAAGGGGGATAGCTATGCAGTATCAGATTCACGGAACAAGCATGCCGGTAGCCGAATGCACGCTGATGCAGGGCGAAACGCTGCAATGTCAGTCAGGCGCCATGAAGTACATAGATGCCGGCGTGGACATGAAGACCGGAGTTCAGGGAGGCCTCGGCGGTTTTGTAAAGCGCCGC